>JALWDA010000183.1 GCA_027014955.1 Desulfurococcales archaeon
ACATACTTCATGATCTCCTCTTCAATACCCCTTATCTCCTCCTCAAACTCTCTCATGATCTCGTCGAATAGGTCGAATATGCTCCTCCTTCTCCTGAACCATGACATCCCTCCTTCACCCCAATACTAGTATAGACTTGCATGCCTAGGTTATATTATTATGGTTCATAGATGTAGCGCTCTAGACACAATTATTTATACTAATAGGTTAAATATGTCCTCTGCACTTGAATTGTTGGGTAGGTGCAGGGCTTGGCAAGGGAGTTAAAGTATGATGTGGTCATAGTGGGCCAGGGCCCCGCTGGATCCTCCCTCTCATACCTTTTAAGAAAGAGCGGCCTCAAGGTGGCGGGGATCGACTGGGTAGACTGGGACCGTTTATGGGGGAAGCCTTGTGGAGACGCTATAGGGGCGCACCACTTCGACGAAACCGGTCTGCCCCGGCCTAGTGGAGACGCGTTGATGCAGGAGGTCAAGGGGATAGACCTGTATAGCCCCAGCGAGGAGATCAGGCTCAGGGTAAAGGGAGAAGGGTACATGATCGATAGGAACAAGTATGGGAGGAGGCTGGTCGAGGAGGCCTACAAGGAGGGTGTCGACATATTCCTCAAGACAAGGATGGGCTCGGTGGTCATGGAGAATGGGAAGCTAGCTGGGGTGAAGGCTAGCGGGCCCGGCGGCGAGACTCTGATCTTCAAGGCCAAAATCATTGTAGACGCCACGGGGAGCGGTGGTAGCGTGAGGAGGAAGCTACCGCCATCATGGCCCGTCTATGAGCCCCTGAAGAAGACGGACGCCTCCATAGCCTATAGGAGGATCGTCGAGCTCTCGCAAGAAATTGAGGAGCCCGAGTATATCAGGATATACCTGAACACCGACATAGCACCTGGGGGATACTGGTGGCTCTTCCCCAAGGGCAGGACCATAGCCAATATAGGTCTAGGAGTGCAGGGCGGGAGGGGGTATCCTCACCCGGCAAGGATCTATAGGGAGAAGCTTATGAAGAGGCCCGACGTGAGGAGCGAGGTTAGGGTGCTGTCAGATGCTGGTGCCCTAGTACCGACTAGGAGGCCCGCCAACACGCTTGCATGGGACAACTTCCTGGGGATCGGGGACAACGGGTACACGGTAAACCCGATACACGGTGGAGGCATGGGCTACGCCATGACGGCCGCCAACTACGCGGCTAAGGCGATAGTAGAGGCATTCGAGGCCAATGATTTCTCGAGGAAGGGGCCCCTGTGGAAGCTCAACCTATACTACATGAGGGGCCTCGGCGCCAAGCAGGCGGGACTCGACATCTTCAGGATATACCTCCAGGACACGCCCAACGAGGTCATAGAGTGGGCCCTCAAGAACAACATCATAGACGCCAGGGGCGCCTACGAGACAAGCGTCACCGGCGAGCTGGAGGCCAACCTCTCCCTCCTAGACAAGGTGAAGCTGATAGCGGGCAACCTAAGGCACATTGGGAGGCTACTAGAGCTGGCCAAGGTGAAGTCCTACATGACTAGGGTCAAGCAGCTCTACAAGGAGTATCCCGAGGACCCCGACCAGCTCCAGGCCTGGGTCGAGAGGGTGGAGCAGCTCTACAGGGAGTACAAGAGGGAGCTAGGAGTCAACTGGTAGCAGCCGCTTCACCATCACGTAGGCGTCCTCCCCATCCCTATAATAGTAGGGTATTCTCCTCCTAATCACGAACCCGAACTTCTTGTAGAGGCGGATAGCCGGCTCGTTGGAGACCCTCACCTCGAGGTAGATGGCCTCGGCCCTGTAGACTTCCTTCATGACTCGTATCGTCTCGGCGAGGAGGGCCGAGCCTATACCCCTCCCCCTGTACTCGCGGAGCACGGCTATAGAGACGAGGTGCCCTACCTTGCCCGGCGCCGGCGGTGGAGGCGCGTTATCGGGCAGACCCAGGAGCACGGGGTCCATGGTCTCCTCCACCCTGCTCATAGCGTAGCCAACTATGACGCCGCCGACCTCGGCTACGAGGAAGGCCTCGGGCCAGTTGTCCAGGAGGTACTTGTAGAAGCCCTGCCAGTAGTTCTCCGGCAGGCTCTTGAGGTTGACCAGCATCACTGCCGGTATGTCCTCGTGCCTGGCCCTCCGGATCCGGAAGGGCAGGCCCTCCTCGCCTAGTGCCTCCAACCCCCGGCCCCCAGGGACCCGGCGGGTGGGGACACGCAATAATTAGCGCCTACCCATCCCGGTGCTGTGCCGGGATAGGGTTATGCCGAGGAGCCTCGGAGACCACCCCTCCAAGGACATAACGGGGTCTGTGAACAGGTACCTCGCCGGCCACTGTATAGTGCTCGGCGTAACGGGGAGCGTCTCCCTCTACAGGAGCCTCGACCTAGCCCGGTGGCTCATGAGGAGGGGCGCCAGGGTTAGAGTGGTGATGACAAGCGCCGCCGCCGACCTGGTCAGCCCCGACATGTTCCACTGGGCCACGGGGGAGGAGGTGGTTACCCGCATCACAGGCAGGGTGGAGCACGTGGCCCTGGCCAGGGAGTGCGACGCCATGGTAGTCGCGCCCGCTAGCCTCTCCACCCTGGCAAAGATAGCCTGGGGAGTCGCCGACAACTCAGTGGTCCTAACAGCCCTCGCTATGAGGGGCGAGGGAAAGGGAGGCGTCGTGGTCCCCGACATGCA
>JALWDA010000184.1 GCA_027014955.1 Desulfurococcales archaeon
CTTCATTAATGGGGCGTCGAACGGGGCGAGCCCCGGGTCAACTGTGGAGGGCGGGGAGGGCTTTATGTCCGGGGCCACTATCTTCCCAGTCATAACGACAGGTCAACTCCATGTTACTTCCTTAAAAATTCCTTACCGCAGCAAAACAGGGGGATTATATTAAATCAGTCGGTCGGTTTAAACTAAGTTAGGAATAAAACCATCGTCCCCCTAAATCCTTTCACATTACAATCTAGAATTGAAGGCTATTGTATATTTTGATTAGTTCCTCTACCACCGTGTCCATGCTCGGTCTCTCGGCTGGCTCTGGGCTCAGCATTTTTGAGAGGAGTCTCCGGAGGTCTTCGTGTTCTATTCTCCCGAGGGGCTTGTTTACCCGGTTCTGGTCGAATGCTTCCTCCCCGTCTATGAAGTCTCCCGCTAGGAGGTATAGTAGGAGGTTGCCCAACTGGTAGACGTCAATCCTGTTTTCTACTCCTAGGCTGAGGGCCTTCCTCTTCAGGTCACTGTAGACTTGCTCCGGCGCCCTCCACCCGGGGGTGTATGCTAGGGGTTGGCTGGTGGTCATTGTTACTAGTCTGACTATGCTGGAGAAGTCCCCCAGCTTCACAACGCTGTCCCTGAAGAATACGTTGCCAGGCTTGACGTCGCCGTGCACCAGCCCCCGGCTGTGAATATAGCGTAGAGCGTCGCCCAGCTGGATACCCAGGAGAACAGCATCCTTCAACCTGGGCTTCCACCCCATGGAGACCTGGTCCTCCAAAGTCCCCATATCAGCGTACTCGTAGACGAGGAGCGGGGCTCTCTCCGAGTAGGCGAGAAGCCTCAAAATATGAGGGTGAACCAGCCTGGCGAGAGTCACAGCGTTATCCCGAACCTTACGCATAACAACCTCCGAGACAGTAGGGGGGACACCCTCCTCAACCAAACCCTCCAAGCCACGGGGAACCTTAAACACAACAATCCTACCGTCCCCCTCGCACCTATACGCACAGCCCCAGCCGCCGCAGCCAAGCCTACAACAAATCCACTCCCCCTCGAACCCGCGAGGAGCAATACTCGGGTGGAGAACCGTTTTGAACCCCCTGGAGCACCGGTCAACAACCCTCAAACCCCCAAGCCCAACACCACGCAACCCAGACAACCCGGATAGGCCCAGTGTAGGAGAGGGTGGTGTAGATGGTTTCGGCGGCGGAGTAGTTGGCCCGAGGCCTGGGGATTCCCCGGGAACACCAGGCTCACCAGAACCCCTTCTACCCCTGAGACCAGCCAGAGCCAAGGCCGAAACCACAATTGCAGACAGCCCAATAATTATTAGGGTAGTAGGGAAGCCCGGGCTCTTACTCTCCACATGTAATACCGGAGTCGTAGAATGAGGAGTCAGGCTACTGGTGTAGGTTAGAGTGCTTGTGGTTGATGTAGCTGTCTCGGTAGATGTTACGGTTGCACTACTGGTTGTAGTGGTTTGTGCTGGAGTTGACGTGGTCGAGGTCGCCGAAGGCAGTGTCCCTGTAGTAGTTGTGGTTGTTGAGATTGTGAAATCGCTGGGTGTAAATTCGAGCAGCGGAGCCTCCCCCGCACCCACCCTGACAGTCCTATTCAATATAACCCCATTATAAGACACTAGAACCAAGTATTCCCCAGGATCAAGCCATACAGATAACTTGCCCCTACCGAGGCTGAAAGATCTGGTGGAAACATTACCGCTTACTTTAACGGTGGAACCCGGGGGGAGCCTTAATTTCGAGCCTTCCCAATACACTGTCAAGACCGGGAATAACCACGGCCCGGGTCTGATCAGCCTTGACTGACAAGGTAGTACTGTTCCGCAGGGGGCCGCCGGAGCCAACATAATACGTCGGAGGAATTAACTGGTAACTAACAGTATAGACCCCCGGGGCAAACCAATAAGTCCTATTCACACCCTCCTCCAACCCGAGCTCCTTAACCCCCGAACTCCACTTGACAGTAACGTTAGCACCGCTATAGGCAATTATCGAGACGCGCCCAAGCAAATCACCATAACCCTTCAAGGTATACGACCAGATTACTCCCTTCGAGACATGGATCGACATTACCTCTTTCAAATCATCATAATCCCCAATATAATACTGAGGTACAGGTAGCTTGTAGTTGATTGTATAGTCTCCAGGGGACGCGTATAGGCCTAGTACCCCGTTCTCGGGCAGGGTGAGCTCCTTTGATCCACCGCTCCAGGAGACGGTGAGGTGGGAGCCAGGTACGCCGGAAACAATAAATTTACATAACAATACATTATAAACAATCACCACACCATGAAACTTGCCACTTGAATAACCTCCTGTTCCCACGGCTAGTTTGCTCCCGTCTGGGCTCCAAGCAACACGCTTAACATAGCCGCCTAGGTTCCCGCTATCCCAGAGCATCTCGCCGGTGGAGGATAAGACAGCCACCCATTGGGACTCATGTCCGGCTGCCGCTATTTTGGTTCCGTCTGGGCTCCAAGCAACACTCCTAACCCAGCCGCCTAGGTCCTCGTTCTCCCATAGTTTATCCCCGCTGGAGGAGAAGACAACCACCCTGTAGCCTCCTACGCCTGCCGCTATTTTCTTGCCGTCTGGGCTCCAAGCAACACTATACACCTCACCGCCTCGGTCCC
>JALWDA010000185.1 GCA_027014955.1 Desulfurococcales archaeon
CGGTTCTGTAAGGGATGTTTCTTGGAGTCCTGATGGTAGTAAGATACTAGTACTTCTAAGTAGTGGTAAAGCTGTTGTATTGGATGCTCATAGCGGAAACATACTATGGCGGCAACTAGGTCTCATTAGTGAAAACAATGTTTCAATCGTTTGGTCATATATAAGGGATTATGATTGGAGTCCTGATGGAAGAGAGCTTGCAGTTGGTATGGATTGGCAGGACAGCCAAGGGAAATACCATAGTGGTATGTTAGTGTTCAATTCGAGTTCTGGCGATATTTTGCTATTGAAAGAAGTACAAGGTAGCATAATTAGTATCTCTTGGAACCCTGATGGTGAAAAAATTGCGGCTGGTCAGTTTGGGAGAATCATAGTTTATAGTAGGTCGCTTAAAGTTCCTGTTTTTGAGAAATATGTGGAAAGGCGAAGCGGGTGGCTTGTATCATGGAGTCCTGATGGGGAAAAATTATTGGCATATACTGGAAGTAGTATCATGGTTTTCAATAGCAGCAGACTTAGCATAGTATGGGAAAAGAATTGGAAATATAATTCAATTTATATGGCTACTTGGAGTCCTGATAGTGAAAAAATAGCAATAGTAACTACTTATCAATTTTCAATCGTTGAAATATCGAGAGGTATCAGCATACTCAAACAAGAGATAAGGACTGAATCGTTTAATTATCCCACTATTAGAAAGGTTATTTGGAGTCCTGATGGAAGAGAGCTTGCAGTTGGTATGGATTGGCAGGACAGCCAAGGGAAATACCATAGCAGGGTCGTTAATTTTATTGCGAATATCAGCGCGGCCTTATTGCTTGTGTCTGGTCATAATAATTCTAAAGTCAGTTTATATAGTTCGGGAGGCTCGTGGGATGGCGTAGTTCCTGAAAAAGGGACACTTAAGTTATGGATAGAACCCGGAAACTATACACTAAAATACGTGATAGTACCTTATCCTAGCTTTCCCATTATCGGCAGGTCGGAAAATCTTCTAACACATGAATTTAAAAATATTTTAGTAGAAGCAGGTAATATCTATACAATAGATATTCCTAGTATAGATAGTCTTCTTTCTTGGGTTGTGGTGGAGGCTCCCCCGGGGACGAGGGTGGTGGTCGAGTGGAGCAACGGCACCTGGCAAGGCACCGTGGGCGAGGAAGGAACCCTCAAACTACTAGCAGCCCCCAGCACCTACACCATCAAAACAACCCAAGGAACACAAACCCAACAACAAACAATACACGTTCTAGTACCAGGCACAATCTACAAGGTTAGGCCTATCTTTAAGCCGGAATCACAGGAAACGACCTTTCAAATACCTAGTGAAACACAAGCACCCACACAAAGCACCCCATATACCCGGCTAACAACAACCCCCACAACCATATTAACAGAACCACCCACATCCACTTCAAGCGAAGCAAGCGAGACACTTTATACACAAAGCCTACTAACAACCCCCAATACTGGAGCATTCGTATCCACGGAGACTTCCCTCTCAGCAACAGCGACATCAGGGGTAACCGCAAGTCCCACCGTAATAACAACAACTTCTCCCAGTCCCAGTACCCTTTCCCCCACGAGCACGCCTACAACGTCCGCTCCCGTGGAACAAGATAAAACGACTACGTCTGCTGGTCTGTTAAGCGCGCTGGGTGGCCTACCCAGCCTTTGGTTGGTCGTGCTCCCCCTCGCGGGAGTACCCCTGCTACTATTAATATTCCGCCGCCCCGGTCGGGCTAGTGAAAAAAGCAAGCCAGCCAGTGGATGATATACGGGGACCAGCCCAATCTACCGAGACCGATAAGGGCGCGGGCCCCGGGACGGGGAGCGGTGCCTCAAGGTTTTCAGTGGAGGGCCTAGAGGGCTTCCTCCTAAGTCCTCTAAAGGGCCTAGTGGAGGGCTATGGGTGTAGTTTGGATAATGGCTTCCTGGTGGATCCTGGAGAACTGGTCGTAGTTGACCAAAGTTACGGAGTGCGGCGAGGTGCCTACAAGTGCTGTCGCCTGGGCTTTGGGGGCTGGGGGATGCGCCTACCGCTGTGTGCCAGAAGGCCGAAGCAGGAGGGTCGTAGTGTTCAAGGTGCCTTGGGGGTTCCAGGCCTTGTTCGAGGGAGGACAGGGGTTCCCTTGGAGAGCGATCGGTTTATATCACGGGTGGCTGAGAGGGCGGAGCTCCTCTCTTCTCTCAGGCACCCCCACCTAGTCAGGCTCTTGGGGTTCTCAAGGGCCTCGCCGCTGGTTGTCTACGAGTACGCGCCTGGGGGTACTCTGGAAGCACTGGTCTCCCGGGGCTGGAGGATGTGGTGTTGCTTGGCGTGCAGCTGGGTGATGCGTTGCGGTATATTCACTCGAGGGCCTTGTTCACGGGGATGTAAAGCCGGGTAACGTGTTTGTCTCGAGGGGGAGGCGTCGTGAAGCTGGGGGATTTCAGTGGGTTGGTTAAGCTGCTTTCCACGGTTAGTAGTGCGAATCGGACGCCGGGGGGCCCACTACACGGTTGGCTGGAGGGCCCCCGAGCAGGTCTACAGCGATCTCCGCAGGAGGGCCCGGGAGGCGGGTGTTGAGAACAGGGTCGACCTGTACCAGATCGGCAATCTCCTCCTATACCTCCTTACAGGTCAGGTGATTGACGGGGAGGACTCTCTGGACGAGGAACTTGTCGAGGGCAGTCTCTCGGCCGTGGAGCATGGTGGTCTCAGGGGCATACTGGCGGGGATGCTGAACAGCGACCCACTTAAGAGAATGGGGAGCGAGGAGGTGGTAAAAACAATGCTTTCTCTATACAGAAGTCTCACCCGAAAACAGAACAGGTCCCAAGATGACTGAATTTACACCTCTGCCACCCTGCACTTCCCTAAACCTGGGTAGAGGGTGGCAGCCCTCGCAGGCCTAGAGTAACTGCTTTATCAGCGGGGGGTACTTCATTTGAACGGCTATGGGACTGTGGGAGAGAGGCCGCTTAACTTGTCAGCTGTGCTTAATGGCCAGGCTAGTATATCCAGTCTCCCCGATTTTTAATACGGGTTTTTCCTAATCTGATCTATTTTGGGCTCAATTGGCTTGCTTGGATATTAGTGGTTTGTGTTGATGGCGGGTAGGTTAATTCAGCTTTACTATTCTAAACCGTGTGTGGGTTAACCCCCGGTTAACACAAAACGTTTCTTTATAACTTAACCCTTCTATCCTTAGAGTTAACCGGGGGTTAACCAGCGTTTCGGGTCTTGATGACTCGTGGGGGTTGCCTGGATTGTTAACCGGGGAGTTATCCCCAATCTATCACCAGTAATGTCACTGACCGTCTTTGATGTGGGTGTTTTGCGGATTTTGCTTGTAGGGTGAGGGGCTGTTAACTCCCCGGTTAACAAAGGGGTTGTGGGGGAGGGGTGGCGGTAGGCTGATTACCCTCGCCCCGGACAGTTGGTCTAGTAGTGTTGTCTTGCCCGTTGGTGGGCTTTTGGTGTTTGGCTTGATGGACCCGCGTCTCCTGGCGTGGAGGCTTGCCTGTCGGGCTGGTGTTGGGAGGGCTAGGGCCCGTCTGGTGTTTGGGGCCTCCTTGCTTCTGGACCCCTGTGACCCGGTGCATCGGGAGCTCCTTGTTTTTGGTGTTCGGGAGCCCTGGTTCACCCGGGTTGTGGCCTCACTTGTGCGCTTCCTCGCGCCAAGGGTGGTTGTTGACGTGGGGGCTAATGTGGGGTACTATGTGGCCCTCTACCACGCGCTGCACCAGCGGGGCCCGTGGAGGGAGGAGCCCCTGCCCCGCCTTGCCTTCACGAGGGCCTGGGGGGACGTTGGGATATTCGTGGCCCAGATGAGGCTCCAGAAGCTCCTCCTCGACCTGGTAGATAGCATGCCCCCCGGGGGTCCACGGGTCGAGGCGATGAAGATGCTATCGCCCAAGCTCTACGAGAGCTTCCTGCGGGACTCCATAAAGTTAAGCGACGTGCTGGAAAGCCTCGCAGCCAACCCACGCCTCCTGGGAGTGATAGCCCCCGGCCTCGCGGGTCTTGCAGCGAGGCTCCTCGCGGGATAGCTACTCTTATTAATCCCGCCCATAGATTCCAAAGCGTGGCAGACGACTAAGAGGCGCAATGGAGGGGAAGTGCTTGTCTTACGGCAGCATAAAGGGCGTCAACGCCCAGGGGCACTCGGGCTGGGTTACCATAAAGTGCAGCATATGCGCCCGCAAGATGGACGTGACGAGGCAGATCGTGTACAAGTGCCCCAAGTGCACCCCCACCATAAACGCATACTTCTGCCAGGCCGACGCGAGGGTCCTCCACTACAGGTGCCCCTATTGCAGAGAGCAGCTCGTGCTCTACACTGTTAAGAGGGCCTGACGGGATAGGGTCTCCTCATTCTCCTCCCACGCGGGGTCATGTACGATTGCCGGGCAAGAGCCTCCAGGAGGGGGAGGAGTGGCTCAACCCCCACGAGCACTACTACTACCAATGCGAGCCCGGCGAGTGTGTCTACCAGGTAGACGTGTTCAAGTTCCTCGAGTGCACCCCCACGGTACCGCCTAGCAGCTCCTTCGACATCGGGGAGGTGGGTGTCAGGACCTTCGAGCTGCCCGTGGATGACTGCGTGCTGGAGGGCCTCAGGAGGGTCGAGGTGGAGGCCCTCCTACCGCCCTCGGGGGTGCTCCAGGCGATAAGCGTGAGGATATACTCCTCACGCCCCCTCTCTAGGGAGGTTATAGAGGAGCTAAGACACCGTTCCCTTGAAGCCCTCTGCCAGGGGGCCAGTCTTTGCGAAAAACATAATTAAAAACACAAGCTTACCCATACTCAGCCTCCAAGGGTGTATACGTTATGAGCAAGCCATCGCCCGAGTACGATGTCGTCATAGTTGGCGCAGGCCCCGCCGGGGGAACCCTGGCCAACCTGGTCTCGAAGCGCAAGGCCTACAGGGTCGCGGTGTTCGAGGCCCGGCCCTGGGAAAGCCTCTGGGGCAAGCCCTGCGGAGACGCCATTGGCGAGCACCATTTCGCCGAGAGGGGCATACCCAAGCCCCAGGGCGAGGCCGTTTTGCAGAGGATTGAGGGAATGGAGATATACAGCCCCAAGGAGGACGTGGTCTACAAGGTCTATGGAGAAGGGTACACTATTGACAGGACCAAGTTCGGCCAGCAGCTCCTCAAAGAGGCCATGGACAACGGGGTGGAGGTCTTTACCAAGACACACGTCTCCCGCCCCATAGTGGAGGACGGCTACGTCAGGGGAGTCGTGGTCAACACTGGAGACGGCCAGCCCGTGGAGGTTAGGGCGAAGATAACCATAGACTCGACAGGCTCCAGCGGCCCCCTGAAACGCTACTACCCCAGCGACTGGCCCATAGCCGAGAGGCTCAACCCCAAGGACACTGATATAGCTTACAGGGAGATAGCCTACCTTGACTACGATATAGAGAGGCCCGAGTACATCAGAATCTACCTCAACCAGAGGGTGGCCCCCGGGGGCTACTGGTGGTTCTTCCCCGAGGGCCGGAACAGGGCCAACATTGGCCTCGGGGTCCAGGGCGGCATGGGCTACCCCCACCCCCGGGAGATTTACCAAAGGGAGCTCATGAAGCGGCCCGAGATAAACCGGTACGTCAAGCTCGTCTCGGCAATGGGCGCCGTGGTGCCCACGCGCAGGCCAATGGACTCCCTCGCCTGGAACGGCGTCATGGTTATCGGAGACGCAGCCTTCACCGTGAACCCCGTTCACGGCGGTGGCATGGGATACGCCATGGAGGCCGCCTACTGGGCAGCCAAGGCCATAGACGAGGCCTTCGACAAGGGGGACTACAGCGTAGAAACGCTGTGGACGATAAACAGGGGCTTCATGCCCACCATAGGCGCCAAGCAGGCCGCGCTTGAGGTCACCAGGGCCTTCCTGCAGAGGCTAAGCGACGACGACATCCAGTTCATCATGGAGAAGCGCCTCGTCTCCGAGGAGGACGTGGACCTCCTGGGCCGGAAGGCAGAGCTGGACCAGAGCGTCGTGGAGAGAATAACCGGGGCCCTTGGGGACCTGGTTAAGATTGTGAGGGCCGCTGGACGGCCCAGCCTCCTCATGAGGCTCAAGGACATGGCGGACACCATGAAGAAGGCCAAGGCCCTCTACCAGAGATACCCCGAGTCTCCCAAGGACCTACCACCCTGGTCTCGGGAGGTGCGGGAGCTCATAGAGGGGTTCAAGAAGAGGATAGGGGCCCTCTAGGAGCCTTCCATAATGTTTTGATTCCACATTGTTGGCAGGTTGTTGGGTATTTTCTATAGGGAATCGCGCGAGTATTCCCCCTTCTCACACAATATTGTTTAATACAACGCGTCCCCGAGTCTATACCAAGGACCAGCGGGTGCTGTCCATGAAGAGTCTTCTACATAGGACAACAACCCTGCAAGTTATGGTCCTCCTACTGGTACTGGTGCTGTCTGCCACAACGGCGGTCTCCCAGAAGGAGCCCGACATCATAGACCCCGCCCACTACATGCCCTCCGCCCTGATCCCCGGAGACGTGCTTAACATAACCCTAGCAGCGGAGACCCCACCAGGCAACCTGACCGTGGTGCTGGACAGCTACAACGCCACGATCGAGCTCCCCTCAAAGGTGAGCGAGGCCGACACGGGCCTCTACATAGTAACAACCACGCTTCCCCCTGACACGGCGCCGGGTACCTACGACCTTATACTGGTCGACAGTAAGGGCAACGTGGTCGCGAGGGAGCCCAACTCTGTAGCAGTATTCGAAAAATGGCCCTCACCCCTAAGGATCGTTCAGTTCACTGACATACACGTGGGCCTCATACACGGTAACAGGCCCGCCACGTCCTTCCTCGCAGCCGGCCTGGTGTTCGCCCAGATAGCTGGGGCGCACCTAACCATAGCTACTGGCGACAACGTTGACGTGGGCGCGATGACTTCTCAGTACAAGGGCCTCCTAGAGACATCACTGGCGTTCCCCCTGCCCAAGTTCTTCGTCCCCGGCAACCACGAAAGGAGCGGGGACCCCACCCTGAGCAACTGGTACAAGTTCATGGGGGCCAGCAACTTCTACTCTAAGAGGTGGGGCCCCTTCCTCTTCGTGGGGCTCGACTCCAGTGTCAACGGGTACGTTCCCCAGAACCAGCTAGAGTGGCTTGAGAACGTGCTCAGGGAGAACAATGACGCCCCCGTGAAGATACTCTTCACCCACTACCCGGTCTTCAGGGCAAAGCTGACCGGAGAGTACGAGATAGACCCGAACAACATAAGCAACTACCTGAACCTCTTCTACAGCACCTGGGCCAACAACCCCGAGACCACGGCCCGCTTCCTGGGGATAGTCGACAAGTACAACGTCACCCTGGTTCTAGCGGGCCATGTCCACGCGGATGGCTATGTCCTGTTCAACGGAAAAACACTCTTCGTCACAACAACCAGCACGGGAGGAGGCGTCAGGGAGGGGGACTACAGGGGGGCCAAGCTCATCGAGGTCTTCCCCAACGGGACAGCCAGGATAGTCCCAACCCCCGGGGCCAGCCCCTTTGACGATGACACGGCGGTGAATCTTCAGAGGCTTGATGCCCGCCTCATAAGGGGCGTCGAGAGCGTATCCCTCGTGGTAGAGGCCGATGAGTTCAAGGACGCCCAGCACGCCTTCTGCTGCATCGTGGGGATAAGGTTCAGGGTGCCCCCCGAGATGCTCGGGGAGAACACCACAGTAGTAGCCCTGTCGCCCGGCTACAACATCCCCGCCAGCCTGGAGAAGGGGATGCAGTACGCGGTAGCGTGGGCAGAGGTCCCCGTGGACCCCAACATGAACTTCACCATCGTCGCAACCAACAGGAACGACACCCAGCCGCCCAGCATAGAGGTCTACAGCATAAGGCCCAAGACCCCCAGAATGAACAGGGACCCCGTAGAGATAACCTTCAAGGCAACAGACGACGCATGGGGCGTGAAGAGCATAACCGTGACCCTCAAAACCGGGGACGAGGAGACCACCCTACCAGTAATAGACGTGGGCCGGGGCTTCTACAAGGCCCGCATACCCCCACAGGGCGTAGAGCAGGCCAGCGTCAAGATAGCCGCCGTGGACGTCTCGGGCAAAAAGGCAGAGACAGACTGGATAACAATAACCTACAAGCCAGCCCCCCAGCCCACGGCAACAACTCCCACAGAGA
>JALWDA010000186.1 GCA_027014955.1 Desulfurococcales archaeon
CCCGGGAGGGGTACATGAGGGAGCTTTTCAGGAAAATGGGCTTCGACATCTGAACCCCCAGCCCCCCCGTAGACTCACCCGTCCTCCACGCAACAGGGCTTCTCATGTCCCCTCCGAGTACCCCTGATACTCCCACGGGGGATTTCCTCGAGCTCGTAGTACCCGGGTATCCAGACGTAGTCGAGCCCATGCTTCTCCGCGAGCTCTGCGAAGAGGCTCATTAGCATCTCCTCGACCAGGGGGTTAACGGGGGGCTCCTCCCCCAGGGTCTCTCTCAGATAGTGCATGTTCAGGCCCCGCCTGTGGAGGGCCTCCGAATAGACCACGTCCACGCCTATCCTTGCTAGCTCGGAGAGGAGCTGGTCCAGGTCTTCGCGGAGGTTCTCCCTCTGCGGCACCGGGGGGAAGAGGGGGGCCACCAGCGCCCCTGTCTTAATGCCGAGGGCTTTGGCCTTCTCCAGCACCTTTAGCCTCCTCCTGGGCGGGGCCACGCGGGGCTCTATGAGGCGGGAGAACTGTTCGTTTAGGGTGGGTATGCTTACCATAATGGTTAGGTTATCGTGTCCGGCTAGGCGGGGCATGTAGCGCTCTACGAGTATGCTCCGCGTCGCTATTGTTAGGCGCAGGCCGTAGGCGAGGGCCTTCCGGGCTATCCTGTACCCCGTGTCGGCTAGCTGGGGGAGGAAGGGGTCGTGGGTGCTGCTCATGAACACGTTCTTACCTCTCCATCTCCACCAGGGGGTCTCCGCTATCAGCTGTTCAATGTTGCTGGGGATGGCGAAGTACTGGCCCCACTTTCTTAGCACGAGGCTGCCCACCCTGTCGCGGGAGTACCTTTTGTGAAAGTGGTCGACGTAGCAGAAGATGCACCCGTGGGTGCAGCCCACGGCGAAGTTAATGGTGTACCACTCGCCTTTCATGCTGTTCTTCTTCACCAGTGGTGGCCTGAGGGTGTACCTTGGTATGCCCGCGAGGGGGGCCATTTCTCCGCACCAGGCCGGGCATGGCGTTGGCGTTGTATCACAGGTGGCTGGGGTTTCCCTTTGTTCAAGATGTGGCTTGTCATGTTTTTTAAATTAGCCAGCGATTGGAGGAGGTTGTGGGGTTTACAGAGTATTACCATAGGAACCCGGGGACGTGGTGTAGGGTTAATTAGCAATGTAGACTATTATGGTATACCTGGTGGTAGACCTTTGGGTAGTTATGTTACTGTGTCCGCTAAGGTGAGGAGGGAGCTCGTGGAGGAGGCCCGCAGGCTGAACATAAACCTTTCCCAGCTCATAAGGGAGAGCCTGGAGAGGGAGGTGCGGAGGAGGAGGCTGGCCCTGCTCGAGAGTAGGCTTGCTGAAAGGAGGGAGCTTCTGGAAAAGATAGATCTGGATAGGATGGTGTCTCACATAAGGGAGGACAGGGAAAGGAGAGTATGAGGCCCGGGCTACTCATAGACTCGTCCAGCCTGGTGAAGGCCCTCAAGCTAGGCAGGCTTGAACCCCTGGCGGGGCAGGCTATACAGTGGCTCACCCCCTACGAGGTCCTCAACGCCCTCTGGAAGGAGGCGTACCCCGTCGGGAGCCTTAGTATCGGGGAGGCGCTTTTCCTCCAGAGCATACTCGCCGAGGTTATGGGCGAGATGGAGGTCCTGGCACCCTTGGGCCTGGAGAGGGAGGTGCTTGAATACGCTTTGTCCCATAGGATTAGCGTTTACGATGCCTCCTACGTGGTGGTGGCTGAGAAAATGGGCCTCACCCTCGTGACAGAGGACCAGAGGCTAGCGGAAGCGGCCCGGGGCCACGTTAGCGTCGTGAGCTTCGATGACCTTGTATAGCCCCCCCCATCGGTCGTGGCGGGCGGAAATAATAGGAGCCAGGTCAATATTTTTTGTAATAATGGGGTGGACCCCCAATGGTTCTTCCCAGACACATAAGGGCCCTCCAGTTCAACTTGGAAGACCCCTTCGGCTACCGGTCGGAGGAGATTGACGCCGACAGGCTCCTCCAAGTGGCCGAGAAGGCACATGCCAACACGCTTATTGTCTTCGCCCGAGACGCTTGGGGGAGGGTCTTCTACACTGGTAGCAAACTCTACCCCCGCCACCCTCGCTCCTCCCTTGACCTCGGCGAGCTCGCCGTGAAGGAAAGGGAGAGGGGGATAATCCTCATCGTCATGGCCGCACACACCGCTAACAGGTTCCTCTACAGGCTCCACCCAGGCTGGGCGCAGAGGAACCTTGACGGGGAGGTCATAGTGCTCGAGCACGTGCCCCTAGAGGAGCCCGTGAGGGACCCCCACTGGCCCCTCATCTGCCCCAACAGCCCCGCTATGGACGAGTACTTCGTGAGGGAGGTTGAGGAGGCCGTTGAGAAGACCGGGGCGGACGCCCTGCTCCTCGACAGCTGGAGGTACCTCCCCGACCTCAGCAAGGCCTGCTACTGCAGGTACTGCCAGGAGCGGTTCCGGAGGGAGGAGGGCCTGGAGCTCCCGCGCAGGGCTGACCCCGAGGACGAGGCCTACAGGAGGGCGTGGGAGTGGAGGTACAGGGTGAATGAGGAGTCACTCCGGAAGCTGGCCCAGGCCGCCCGAGGGTCTCGGGAGGATGTTAGGGTGTTTTACAACAACCACCCCGGGG
>JALWDA010000187.1 GCA_027014955.1 Desulfurococcales archaeon
GTGTAAAATCGGGGGGTTCTAAATCCAGCCCCGGAGCCGCATCGCGTCCAGGACGCGCTTCACGGCCAGGGCGTAGGCGGCTATCCTCATGGGGACCTTCCGCTGGGACTCCTTCTCCCAGAACTCCCAGGTATTGTTGAACACGCTGGTCATCTTCTCGGTGAGCCTTTGTAGGGCTTCCTCCTCTTTTATCCACCCGCCCATACGGTTGTTGACCCACTCTATGTGGCTGGTTATGACGCCCCCCGCGTTGGCCAGCATGTCGGGGACGATGACCACGCCCCTCCCGCTCAGGTACTCCTCAGCCGCGTTGGTCACGGGGCCGTTCGCTCCCTCGACTATGAGCTTGGCTTTTATGTTCTTCATGTTGCCCTCATTTATCACGTCCTCTATGGCGCTGGGCACCAGTATGTCCACGTCCAGCTCCAGGAGCTCCTCGTTGGACACCATCCTCTCAGCGCCCTCGTATAGGGTTACCTTCCTCTTCTCCCTCTTCACCTCAAGGGCCTTCGCAACGTCCAGGCCCCGGGAGTCGTAGATGCCCCCGCTGCTGTCGGAGAGCGCGACTATCCGTGCCCCCCACTCTACCAGGTACTTGGCCGCGTACTGGCCCACGTTGCCAAAGCCCTGTATTGCGACCGTCTTGCCCTCAAGGCTTCCCCAAAGCTTCTCCGCCGCAAGCTTCGCCGAAAGAGCCGTGCCGTATCCCGTCGAGATAATCCTGGTCTCGAGCCCGCCCAGGCGCTTGGGCTTTCCCGTCACCACGCCGAACAGCTGCTCGCCCTGGTTGACCTTGCTGTACTCGTCGAAGTACCAGGCCATGGTCTGGGGATTGGTGTAGACGTCGGGCGCGGGTATGTCAAAATCGGGGCCGACAACCCGTGCTATGGCGCGGAAGAAGTTGCGGCTCAGCTGCTCGAGCTCCTCTGGGGCCAGCTCCTTAGGATTGACGCGGACGCCCCCCTTGCCCCCACCGTAGGGGAGGTCGGCGAGGCTGTTTTTCCATGTCATGATCATCGAAAGTGCTATGACCTCCTCCTTGGTGACGTCGGGGTGGTACCTTATCCCCCCCTTGTAGGGTCCCAGGGCGTTGTTGTGCTGGCTCCTCCACCCGGTGAAGACCCTTATGCTCCCGTCCCTCATTCGTACGGGTATTTTGACCTCTATGACCCGGTCGGGCTGGCGTAGAAGGTGGTATTCCTGTTCACCCAGCCCTAAGAAGTCGATTGCTTTTTTGAGGAAGAACTCGGCCTGTTGGAGGGCTTTGCTCAAAGAGTATCACCATATAGATTTTTAATTTTCAATAGATTTTAAAACTACAGATTCGTTAGGCGGACGTTTAAGAGGTTAGCTGGGTATCAGTTCTTCTTACTGGAAGAACTTTATGCAGGATAATGTATAGTTAAACAAAGACCCTAACCAAACAACAACCGAAACCTTAAAAACAACACCCCCCTTCAAAATAAGGGAACCTGTACCCCCGCCGAGGGGCAGACACACCCCCGGCCCTATAGTGATGTATGTTTCAAAATGCTTAAATATTCAACGTCTTCGGATGAGAGTTATAGTAAAAAAATATAATATAATTATATTTATAAAAATATAATGAATTTAAAACAAAAAACACAGCCAGGTGAGGGCCATGAGCGCTGAGGACATCGTCATAATAGAGGAGGAGCGCAAGTACAGGTCGGACACCGAGATACTCTACGAGATCCTCCACACCATAATGTCCTCGGGGGACCGTGGCATCAAGAAGACCCACCTGATGTACAAGACGAACCTTAACTCGAAGATGCTGGCCCGGTACCTGGACATGCTCCTCCGGGCCAACCTTATCGAGGAGGTCCAGTTCGGCAAGCACAAGATAGTCAGGCTGACCCCCCTGGGCAAGCACGCCTATGTCAACCTCAGGGTGCTGAAGAAGCTCCTGTTCGACACAGAGGAGCCCCGTGAGATGTCGTACATTAAGAGCGAGCTCACCAAGCTGGGGAAGTACCGGTGGAACATACACTTCGGCCGCATAATACTGGGCCGCTCTGGCCTAGAGTACCTCCCCACTGCAACAATGGTTAAGGACACGGGCGGCCGGTACATGATTGACGTCTACCTGGGCGTCAGGGGCCTGGAGGCCAGGGCCCTGCTCATGCACTTCCTTATGGGCGTGGCCGACAGCGGCTACAAGGGCCTTGTGCTAGCCGAGGAGCCCGAGCTGGAAAAGGCGGTTCCCGCAAGGCTGAGGGACATGGTAATAGTGCTGCCCCTAAGGCCCCTGGACACCCTGCTCGAGAGGGTGCTAAAGGCACTCGGTGAGGAGCCCGAGTAGGTCCAGTTAAGGGCTTCTTCAACTAGTGTCCCTTTTCTCGCCTTCCCCTCCCTCCCCGTAGCCCATTCTGCTTAGGGCTATCTGCATCGCCTGGGTTGTTGAGAGGCGGGCGTATTTGAGGGCCTTCTTGTAGAGGAGGTTCAACTCCTCCTCCGTCGCGTAATCGAGGGGGATGCCCACCTCCCCGCTGCTCGCCCACTTCTCGTAGAGCCCCTCCATTATGACCTCCACGACCTCGTCCGAGAAGAAGGCTGCCTTGACCCAGTTGTCGGGGTGCTGGTCTATGAGCCTTATGA
>JALWDA010000188.1 GCA_027014955.1 Desulfurococcales archaeon
CTTGGAGAGAACGTCCTCCTCGGGCCAGAACCTCCGTGGGGCGGCAACGCGTATCTCGAGCCCAAGGGCAGAGGCGGCAAGTAGCAGGCTGTAGAGGACATTATCCGTCCCGTCGCCCAGGAAGGCTATCCGAGCCCCCTCGAGGCTCCCGAGCTTCTCCTTGATGGTCATGAGGTCTCCCAGAACCTGCACCGGGTGCTCCCTGTCGCTCAGTGCGTTTATCACAGGGACGCTGGAGTACCGGGCCATCTCCTCCAAGTGGGCGTGCTTCTTGACGCGGGCTATGATGCCGTCAACGTAGCGTGAGAGAACCCGTGCGGTGTCGGCGATGGTCTCCCCCCGTGCGAGCTGCAGCTCGCTCGCGTAGAGTATCACGGGATGCCCCCCAAGCTGCCTTATAGCGACGTCGAAGCTTACCCTGGTCCGGGTGCTGGGCTTCTCAAAGAACACGGCGAATGACATGTCCCGGAGGACATCCATGCTACGCTTGCCCATGTAGTAGTCCCTTTTCATCGACAGGCCCAGGTCTATGACCCTCTTCATCTCATCAGGTGCTAGGTCCAGGACGCTTACGTAGTGGCGGGGCCACGTCACGCTGGGGCACCCCTCTAGCCTCGCGGTTACTTGAGGTCATGGGCTCTTCTTTCTATAAAAAGGGTTCCTGAGACACGTGGCTTCTGCCTGGGGGCGATAATATTCGATCGCCCGGCTTTTAACCCCCGGCAAATAAATATATTGTTCTATGCAGGGTGGGACCGTGAGCATGAGACTAGAGACGGCCCCCTCCCGGGTTATCTACGAGGACGACGATATCGTGGTCATGATCGCGCCCCACGAGGACGAGCTCGAGGGAATAATAGTCGGGATACTAAGGGAGAACGGGCGTGCCATGACGGTGCGTGAGATACACTCCTACCTGGAGGCGACGGCCAGCGAGGAGAAGATCAGGAGGACCCTCTACAGGCTTGTGCGGAGGGGTATGGTTAAGCAGTACCATGATGGACGCTATGAGCTCCTGGAGGGGGCTTCACGAGAACCAGCCCTACCTGGGCGAAAGTATTTCTAGCCCCCGTAGGGGGTTATACTATTCTCCGAAAATATTCCAACAAGTCCCACTCCCTGCCCGCCTACTTCTCAAACCTAGGGTAATACACGATGCCGTAACTAACGGTGATAGTTTCTTAAAACATGGCGAAACTAAACCAGACCGATGCACCATGGAGCTCAAAGATGCTATACTGGAGCAAATGGGTCTCTACGTCCTAATACTCCTGGCGGGGATAGTCATACACGAGCTCATGCACCTAGCCACAGCCCACCTGCTCGGGAAGAGAGCCAAGCTAACACTAACATCGAGGGGGCCAGCGGTTAGGCTACCGGGATACGAGGGCTATGAGACCATAGCCGAGGTAAGGGAGCTTAGGGAGAGGATCGAGTACATGGCAATAAGCCTCGCCCCCTACCTCCTCCTCCCCCTCTACCTGGAGCTCACACAACAGGCAACGCAGCCCGGCGCCAAGCTGGGGTTCCTCACACTCGCAGGCATGCACATGGCTACTCTTATAACAGAGTTCAAACAAGACCCCCGAACCCTATCAGCCACCTCCCTATTAGCCCTGGCAGCCATGATGGCCCTCTACAAGCTGGCCCTCAGCCCCTAGAACAGGCCCTTTCCTCAACCAAGCCTAGTAGGGGGACGAGGCCACCAGGGCTACCCACGACGACCGAAGCCCCCGCCCTGCGGTGGGACTCGGGGTCCTTACAGCCAGCGGTCACGCCCACGGGGAGGCACCCGGCCTCCACGGCGCTCGCCAGGTCCATCTTGTAGTCGCCCACAGCCACGCAGGGCAGGCCAGCGGCCTCCGCGAGCCTCCTGAAAATATCGGCCTTGCCAAAACCCCTCCCACCGACGGTGTGGACGCTCTCAACGAGGTCCCCCAGGCCCACCATAGCCAGCTCTCGCTCGATGACCTCGGGCCGCCCCCTCCCCGAGACCACGACCACCGCATGGCCCCGCCTCCTTAACTCCTCTAGCAATCTCCGGGCCCCCGGCATGGGCCTCAGGTCATCCCGCCCCCGGGCCCTGTAGGAGTCCTTGAAATAGGACCAGAAGTCGAGGGCGTCTACTCCCGGGGGTTCACGGAGGCTGTCGCTGCAGAACCCCTCTAGGAACTCCCTGATCCCCACCATCCTGCCCGCTTTGAGGAGGCAGGCGTCCCTATACGTCCTGTAGAAGACCCCCAGAGTGTCGACAAGGGTCATGTCATGGTCGACTATGAAAAGAAGCTGGCATGGCAAGGAGGGGGACACCACCCAGAGGAGGGAGGCCGGCGCCCCACTAGAGGGTTATGTCCAGGAAGTCCATGGGCGGGCTGCGGCCCTTGCTCGTGTACTCCATGTACTTGTTCTCGAGGAACTCTATGAACACAGGGCAGGTCTCGAACCTGCCGTCACGGTCGCACTTCTCACCAAGCCTGAGGAAGCACTGCAGAGTCTTCTTGTCATAGTAGGGGCAGAGCTTGTGATACTGCTTCGCGGAGCGTATCATCTTCTGGACCCACCGCTCCATCTCGGGGTCCTTACCCTCACCGCCGCTACCTGGCTCAAGCTCGGGGTCCTCCAAGACCTCTCCCCTCCACGGGCTCTGGTGGCGGGTTTATTTTATACGCCCCTACCTCTAATAAAACAGTAACCCCCCACAGCCGAGGGGGCGATGATGAGGCTCTCAAGAAGAGTGACCGCGCCATGGACGCGGCCTTGGGTGAGCGTCGAATCCGCGTCTGAGTCCACGTTAAAAACCCTGATAACTCCATACGGGAGTGGAGAAGCGCATCGGGTGGAGATGGCATGCCCTGCCCCTACTACCGCAACGGCGTCTGCATGTCTCCCCTTCACCTAGAGCCCCGGCCAGACCTGGTCAGGGAGGAGGTATGCGAGGGGCCCGAGGAGGTCTACACCAGGTGCAGGTACTTCGTCAGGCCCGGAGAGCGGGGTCTGGAGGCCTTCCAGCCCTCCGCAGGGCTAGAGGAGAAACCCTACCCCCTCCTCCACCTTCTTGAGAGGAAGGTCGAGAGCACCTGCCCCGAGTACACGATAAGGAGGTACGAGGGCTCCTACGTGGCCTACTGCAGGGTGCTGGACCGGCTCCTCACCAAGTACGAGGTGGAGAACTGCGAGAAGTACCCCGACACCTGCCCCCTCAGGAAATACGCTGTAGGCACAAGCCTCTCCCAGTAAGGTGCCCGGGCATATCCTAGGAGCGCAGCAGGCTTCTGAGGTCGTACTCTATTTCCGACACTATCTGCTCCAGCTTGGAGGCTATAGTAGGGTATACTAGGCCTCCCCTTATCGAGTACCTTATCCCCCGTGCCTCCCTAAGGGCCTCCTCCAGGTAATGGTCGAGCAGGGTGAGCCTGTACCTAGAGAGAAGCGATTTTATTATAGCAAGCCTATGAACAGTAGCCTCCATCGACTCGAGAGAGGCCCTAACCATGGAAGAGGGGTAGCTTCCCGTCCTGAAGGCCTTCTCGTAGGCCCTACGGGCATTCTCTATAATCTCGATATAGTAATCAACCTTCGACTCGAGGCCGAGGGATAAAACCCTCTTCTCGACACC
Source organism: Desulfurococcales archaeon (assembly GCA_027014955.1). Taxonomy (GTDB): domain Archaea; phylum Thermoproteota; class Thermoprotei_A; order Sulfolobales; family Fervidicoccaceae; genus JALTXS01. The sequence goes on from JALWDA010000188.1 coordinate 3,617, forward strand.
AGTTGACAAGCCTCTCCCCCACAATCCTCATCTCCCTTGGATTTGTATATAAGTTGAAGACCCATCCAATAACCGGGTTCGTTTAAAACAACCCCACTCCGGGAGCCTAGGACACCCGCCCGGAAAAGGTGGGCGCGCATGGTAATAACCGGGGTCCAGGGGCAGCCCGGTTCTTTAACCTTTATTATGTACCCAACTAGGGATAACAAGTATCAACGCCACGGCCCCACCCGGGGGCCCGCCGGGTGTAGGACATGGCGCGGAAGAGGAAGAACAGGACCCCCAGGAAGGGAGGAGGCATAGGCAGGACCGCAGAGGGCGCCGTGACGACGCTTCTCCACACCATAGACGCCTACAAGAAGTGGTTCGCCCTCGTCATAGTAGTCTTTATAGCCCTCGCGGGATTCGTGCTGAGGATGCAGCCGGCCCTCAGGTACGGCTATGAGCTCCACGCCAACGACCCCTGGATAATGTACTGGATGAACAAGCAACTGGCGCTAAACGGTCCCCAGTACTGGTACCACTTGAACCCAGCCGAGGAGCCCGAGGCCAGGCTTTTCTGGTACCCCTGGGGCAGGGACTTCACCCACACGGAGTACCCCCTTAGCAGCATGGTCTTCTCCATCACCTACCCCATAGCAGAGGCCCTGGGCCTAACGATTAAAGAGTACAGTGTAGTGGAGCCGGCCCTGGCGGGCTTCTTCATGATACTAGCGGGTTACCTTCTAGTGCGGAGGATAGCGGGGGAGCTGGCGGGAGTGCTGGCGGCCTTCCTCCTGGCCTTCGTCCCCGGGGCGGTGGAGAGGACCATAGCCGGGTTCATCGAGAAACAGGGGCTCGCTATGCCCCTGGTCCTCCTCCACATGTACTTCCTCGCGGGCGTTATCAAGAGGCCCAACTTGAAGGAAGCCCTCCTAGCCGGCCTCACCCTGGGCCTCGTTCCCTGGACCTGGGGCGGATACCAGGGCATAATGGTGTTCACCGCCGCCACCATAGGGCTCCTCCCACTCTTCACCAGGGCGAGCCAGGAGCTGGCTAGGGCATTCACAGTTATGGTAGCAGTAGCACTGGTGGTGGGGATGGCGAGTCCCCACGCGGCTTTCAGGATTCTCATGGGTCCCGGGGGTGTCCTTCTGGCCTCTCTCCCGGTGTTCTACCTTGCCTACCTCATGACTGAGGGAAGGCTCCTGCCCCGCCTCGTGGAGAGGTATGGCGTTGCCCGCCTCTACCTGGGCGTTGTCGCGGTCCTGGGAGTGATTGGACTCCTGCTAACGCTGGCGGGGGTGCTGGACTTCACGGGAAGGGTCCTCGCATTCCTCGGCAAGAAGGTTGAGGACCCCCTAGTGGCATCCGTGTCGGAGCACCAGATTCTCCCCGCCCGTTATGCTTTCAACAGGGTGGGCGTCCCCCTCCTCCTGACTCTGGGAACACTTGCCCTCACACTGCTCAGGGGGAGGAGGATGCCTGAGCTCCTAGTCGTCGCCATACCAGGGGCGGTCTCCGTATACCTGGCTTTCCGCTCAGCCTACATGACCCAGACGGTGGCGACGATGCTCTCCGTGGCGGGCGCCGCTGTGGTCATGGTGATTGCACAGTACCTGACAAGAGGTGTGGCTGGAGGAAAACGCGGTGGTCCGGGGCGTATTGACACTCTTGGGGTAAGCCTTGCCCTTGTCTCTGTGGTCGTAGTCTTCGGCTTTGCGTCCCTACATATCCCCTCAAGCCTCCAGCTGGCGGGGGCCACCATTCCCAGCATAATGTCGGGGGGAATCGGGCTTACTGTCAAGAACTTCGCGTGGATATACACGCTTGACTTCCTAAAGAACGAGACCAGCCCCAACTCACTGGTCGTGGCATGGTGGGACTACGGGTACTGGATAACGGTGGGTGGGGGCAGGGCGAGCGTCGCCGATGGTGCCACCATGAACGGGACACAGATAAGGCTCCTAGCGAAGGCCCTGACGGCCCAGGAAGAGGACGAGACCCTCGACATCTTGTTCAACAAGTTCAAGGCACCCGCGAACGACACCTACATCCTCGTATTCGACGTCTTCAGGAGCCTGAGGATAGGCAACGCAACCTGGATAACGGGCCCCTACGTTTCAGTGACCTCGGGAACAGTGGGCCTCGCCGACATACCTAAGAGCGTGTGGATGCTGAGGATAGGCGGCAGGCTTAACCTAACGGAGTTCCAGCCCTACTTCGTCCCCCGCGTCATAGCGGCGGGGCCCAACCAGCAGTTCGTAGTAACTACCCCCAACTGGACCGATGACCGCGTGACCAGCACGATGATATACAGGCTGCTGGTGCACGGAGTCGAGAGCATCGGGACGACGTGGACGGGGGGGTGCACCGATCTGGACGGACAGCACTTCTTCGTGGACTGGACCACCCTGCAGGCAACCAACATAACAATGATAACGGCCCCGCCCCTGGAGAACATAAAGCCCTACAAAACCATAGTGGACTGCATAGCAGACCTGCCCAACGAGAAGCTCTACGTGGCGGTCTTCCTATTCAAAGCAACGCCCCCCACAGGGGCTTCTTAGTACTCCCTTCTCCTTCTCGTGAGCCTGTCGGCCCTCTCGAAGCCAAGGGTCTTCACAGGCATGTACTCCAGCCCCCTCCTAGAAGCCTCCTTCTGCAATGCATAGTCGTCGGTCACGACCACGACCCTCCCACCCAATCGTTCTCGGAGTTCGAGGGCAAGGGAAAGCACGCTAATATCAGCCCCACTCAGGCCCCGGGGGGCCTCTACAAGCCTCGAGGGCTTCTCCACGCGTAGCCTTCCCAGGTTGAGGGCCCTTTCCAGCCTCTCCCTGCTCTCCCTGTCCACCACCTCGTCCACAACCTGGGGCGTCGTGTAGTGCTCCCCGGGGAGAAGTAGGGGCAGCCCCGCGAAGAGCCCCGGCGCGTCGTGGACGAAGAGGGGGTCTCCTGTGGACCGGGTCCTAGAGGACGTGCTTCCTCTCGAAGGTGCGTTCATAGAAGCGCACCCACCTGAACCGGGCGACCCTCAGGGGCTTGGGGTGTAGTCTTATCTTGAGCCTGCTCCCCAGGGTGAGCTCGCCCAGAGGGATGCCATCGACTATGAGCTGGGGGACCGTACCGTCTTTCCTCACGTATATTCCAATGGGAGTATAGGGGTCCATGACAACTGGGCGGAGGTGGAGCTGTATGGGGTTGAGGGGGGTTATGACCGTGCTGTTGTGGAGCTGGTCGACGACGGGGCCCCCGGCGCTGAGGCTGTAGGCGGTGGAGCCTGGGGTGGTCGCGACTATGAGCCCGTCGCCGAAGACATCATAAAGCTTCACGCCCCCGACCCTAACCTCGAGCCTCACCAGCTTAGCCCTGTCCCCCACTATGGCAGCCTCGTTGAGGAAAGGCACTTCATCCCCGTTCTCGAGCCTCACGGACATCCGCATGTAGTACTGTACCAGGTACTCTCCCCTCAGAAAGGCGTCAACGAACCCCGGGCCCTCGTCGCTGTCAAGGTCGAAGTAGAAGCACCTCCTCCCCGCCCCAATGGTCATGATGTCGGGGGAGTTCCTTCCCAGCTTGTGGGCTGTGCGGAGCAGTGTCCCGTCGCCCCCTATCACAACGAGCTTACAGGCCCGGGGGTCCGAGACGCTCATCAGGCTAACGCCCAGGACATCCGCCAGGTCGGGGGTATCGTTCTCATCCGCCAGGAAGACCCTGTATCCCCTCTCCTTGGCGATGTCAACGACCTGCCGCGCCGCCTCAAGAGCGGTGGTGCTGCCCCTCTTCACCACGACCACGATGTTCTCACAGTGCCTCATGTAGGACCCTCACCAGCCTGGAGGCTCCTTGAATAAAAACGGGGACGTGCCCTAAAAAAACCAAGGGTGACACGGCGATGGGTGGATGCGTGGAGGTGCCCAGGCAGAGGGCGAGTGAGGCGATAAGGCTGCTATCCTCCCTTGGGCTCCTGGATAGGTCGAGGAAACCACTGGAGAGAGGGGGCAGGGTATTGATACCTGTTACAGACGCACCACGCGCGCTCGATTCCCTCGGGGATAAGAGCATTGACGCTAAGGAGTGTAGCGAGGATCTCCCCTCAAGGAGGCCTCGCCTCGAGCTGGAGGAGATGAGGAGGCTCGCCCAGGACCTGGGGCTTTGGAGGCACAGCTACCACCAGGTGGGCGACATCGTGGTATTCAACGCCCGAAGCGAGGACGAGGTACCCCGGCTCAGGGAGCTCGCGAGGCTCTACGCGGAGCGACTTCCCCGGGTTCGGTCCTTCTACGCCAAGCTGGAGACGGTGGGGGAGACGAGGACGCCCAGGCTGGTACACCTATGGGGGGAGCGGGTGACGAGGACCGTAGTCAGGGAGCATGGGGTGGAGCTGGCGGTGGACATTGCACGGGCCTACTACAATCCCCGCCTAGCCGAGGAGCACCGCCGGGTGGCCTCCATGGTGGGGGACGGGGAGGT
>JALWDA010000189.1 GCA_027014955.1 Desulfurococcales archaeon
GCCAAGGGGGGTCTCGAGAAGGTGTGTGGTTCCCAGCAGGCATCCCTGTACGGGGAGGGTCATGGTGGGCTTTCAGAAGAGGTTTGTCGAGATGCGGTCTCGGAGTCCCCCTCCCCGGGCTGGGGGTAACCTGTACAGGCTGGCGCTCAACACGGTGGTGGCTCGGGGTGCGGGGGGAGTGGTTAGGCTGATGGACCCGGTTGAGGTAGTTAATATGGGAGAGGGTGTCTAATGGCCGGAGCCCGCTGTCTGTGGGAGGCGGTTAGGCGGCTCTAGTATATCTTGAACCTGAGGATGCCCGCAACGCCCCCGAAGGCGCTCTGAAGCCAGCTCCCCTCGGGCATGGTTGAGGGCAGGGTCACCACCTTTGCCCCCGTGTCCTCCGCGAGCTTCCGAAGCTCTTCGAACTTGGGGTGGTCCTCCACTATTATCAGCGTGCCCAGGGCCCCCATCTCAGCCGCGGCTTTCACCTCCTCCTCGCCGAAGACCGCGAGCCCGTCGTCTTTGGCCATGTGGGTCTTGAGCTCCTCCACCTTCTTGACCGCCTCTATGTATCGGTGACCCTGTATTGCCTCCTCGGCCTTCATGACGAGCTCCCTGAGACCCGCGTCGCCCTGGTAGCTGACGTCCACGAGGGTGCCCAGGAGCTTCTTCCTAAGCCTTGTGTCGAGGTAATCTCCCTTAACGAAGTCCTTCTTACTGTAGCCGGGTCCCCCCACTATTATGCCCTTGAGCCTCCCCTGCTCAAGGAGGGGGAGGAAGGCCTCCTTGGCCCTCTCGGCCACGCTCTTGTAGAAATCCTCCACCATCTGCTCTATTATGCGGTCGTACCTCCTCTGGCTCTGGCCTCCCTTGTGGTGCTTCCCGGGTATGTAGCTCATGAAGTTGTCCACCAGCTCTATGTGGGCTCCCTTGAGGAGGCCTATGGTGGCCTCGTCCCTCTCAACCAGAATTAGGCCGTAGACGTCCTTCTCCTCAAGCATGTCCTCGAGGAACTCCGTGTGGAACCACTTGTCAGTCCGGTAAAAGTACACGGGCACGGGCTCGGGGGGCGAGAACATGAGGCAGATCTCCCTGCCGTCCTCCATGCTCTTCCCACAGAATATCGCCAGGCCATTCTCAGGGGTCTTGGGAAGACCCACCAGGCGGTCGATCGCCATGCCTAGGGCCGTCTGGACAGCATCCTTGGTGCGCTTGAGCTTGATGTTATCGGTTATGCTAAGCTCCTGCCTCAGCATGGAGACCACGTCGCTTATGGGGCGACCCGGGGGAATGTACAGGGTGAGGAGCGTAGTGGCGGGGGCCCTCCACTTCTTGAGCTCCCTTACTATCTCCTTTAGCTGGTTCTTGTCAACCTTCAGCCGGTCTAACTTCTCTGCCACGGTCTTCGACATCCCGAAGCCCCTCGCGGGTCCCTGCTCACGATGCTCCAATGTGCCGGGGTATTGTCTTGGGTTGTATAGCTAAAATGGGTTCCGGAAAATAAGGGTTAGGGTTGTTATCAGAGCGGTATTTGCTGAACGCTTATAAAGAACGCGGAGATAGGGTTCTGTTGACGGATAAGGGGCTCTCGAGGGAATGCGGTTGGCGGGACTGAGGCTTGCCCGCAGAAAGGGGGAGCTGACCCTCAGTAGGCTGATGGTCTACGCGCTCATAGTCTGGGCCATAGTCTCCGTGGTCATGGCGTTTGCAGAGGAGTCTCCAATAGAGTCCACCCTTGCCCCGGAGACCCAGCAGGAGGGGACGGGGGAGAGGACTGGGCGGTGGATTGTTATAAATGGTAGTAATCCCTTCGTTGTCTACGACTACCTTGACGAGCAGGACCCCACGTTGATTTACTTTGGGCAGAAGAACTGCCCCGGGTGCAAGGTCATAGAGCCTATCATAAGGCAGGTCTACGCTGAGACCCCCTGGCTCACCGTGGTAAATGTTAGGCTTGATGAGCTGTTCTACAACAACATGCTGGACACCCTGGACATGATGGGTAAGCTCAACATCAGGGGCACCCCCACCCTCCTCATGGTGAGAGAAGGAAAGGTGACGGGCTTCCAGGAGGGCCTCTTCAAGGCCGATGACCAGAAGGATGCTCTTCTAAGGTTCATACGTGGCGAGTACCGGGGAGAGATACTGGGGGCAACCAGCGTGGAGCCCGGCGCGGAAGATGGCTCTCCCGTCAACCAGCTGGCTAAGAACGTGCCCCTGGCCCTCGCCCTGGGCCTGCTAGCGGCCTTCAGCCCCTGCAGCGTCCCCATGCTCACCGCGTATAGTAGCATAGTATCGAGGAACAGGAGGTCCCTGAGCCTGGGCACCTTCGCGATACTGTTGGGGTTCACGGGCTTCGCTGGCCTGGGCCTCTTCGTGGTCTCCACCCTCTCCCGCAGGCTAGTCGGGTTCGACGTGTACACCCTTATACTCATCTACATGGCCAGCTTCGTGGCACTATGGGGTCTCTACAACCTCAGGGGAAGGGAGCCCGTGTTCAGAATAAGCGCGAAGTACACCGTCCTGCTACCAGCGCTGGGGCTCCAGTGTAGCCTACCCTTCCTGCTCACCGCACTTAGCCTGGGCTCCCGGGACCCCTACTCGGCGGTGGGCTCTGCCATCGCCTTCAGCCTAGGGTTCGTTCTCCCCTACGCTGGCCTCTCGGGTGCCATAGCCAGGATAATTAACAGGGCTAAGGCCTCGGGCAGGTACGACACCTTTCTCAGGGTGCAGGGTGCCGTGATGTTGGCACTGGCGGCCTACCTTTACTACGATGCTTACAAGCTAGGCCTGTTCTAGATACTGGCAGGGACTCTTGTACGGCCAGGTGCTATCACTAATGGGTATAGTGAGCAGAACTTCCGGGCGGCTGGGAGAGGGGAAGGCTAGGACTGTGCTGCGGCATCCCTCCCCTCATAGCGCGGGCGGGGTCCTCGGCGCGCTTTTTGTCCTAGGAAAGCCCCGTGTATCCCTCCTGCTGTTCATAACCGCCTTCACCGTCTTCGTGTACGCCTCCCTAACGCGGGGAAGGGGCCTTAGTACTGGCGACCTTCTCGTCTTCGTGATAGCAGGCATGCTTGCCCCCATGGGGGCTAATTCTGTTAACAACTACCTCGACAGGGACATTGACCCCCTGATGGAGAGGACCAAGAGAAGGCCCCTGGCCTCGGGGCTTCTGAAGCCCTGGGTGGCCCTTGTCTTCGGCTTCTCCCTCCTAGCGTTCTCGGGCCTGCTCTACGCAGCCTGGTTCGGCCCCCTGCCAGCGGTCTTGGCCATTGCGGGGGGCCTATACTATATTTTCGTCTACACTGTCCTGCTCAAAAGAAGGACGCCCTGGAGCACCGTGGTGGGGGGGATAGCTGGCAGCTTCCCCCCGCTGGTTGGGTGGGCGGCCGCCACAAACTCTATCGGGGTTACTGGGCTTCTGCTTGCCCTGGTCATTTTCTTTTGGAACCCCCCGCACTTCTGGGCCCTGGCCATGCATCTCCGCAGGGACTATGAGAGGGCGGGTCTGCCCATGATGCCCATCGTGGCGGGGGCTAGGGTGAGCTTTGCCTATATGGTTCTGTTCACGGCCCTGACCATAGCCACTATGGTTGCTGTCGCACTGGTGGAGGGAAGCGTAATCGTTGCGGGGGGCGCGCTTGCGGCTGCGATCCTCATGTCCAGGGCCATGTACGTGATCTGGAAAAGGGTCGAGGAGGGGGCGCTAGGGGCCTTTAAGCTATCCAACCCCGCTTTGGGGCTTTTCTTCCTCTCCCTCGTCACCGAGGCACTTGTGTGAATCCCCTCGGCGCTCGATTATCCTTACTTTCACGAATCCGGAGACCCACCTGCTTATGGCCAGGGTGCGCTCCCCTATCCTCACCACCACGGGGTACCCCAGCAGCCCTCTTCGGTTGAGCACCACCTTGATGCGGGTGCCGGGGGCTAGGCCCAGGTTCAGGGCTCTCTCAACAGCCGTGGGCTCTCCCCTGACCTCCTCCACGGAGGCGGTTGCGCACTCGGGGGCTTCTGAGAGGCTTATCAGGTGCTCCATATCATGCACCTCCCCGGGGGTGATAATGTAGAGTTACATGGTGTAGGGGGCCGTTATGGTGGATTGCAGAGTTTCCTGAGGGGGCAGACATCGCAGCTGGGGCAGCGGGGTCGGAGAGCTAGGGCTCCACCCTCTGGTATACCGTGGGCCCTTAGGAGGGCCTTGACGAGTGCGTTTCTGTCATAGCTGACACTTGTCTTCATGGGTGTCACCCTATTATGGCGTCGAGTATCTTGTAGGAAGCTATGGAAACACCTATGGCCACGCTAATGCTGTAGAGGGCGTAGAGGGCCACCAGCCTGGGCCGGTTGGTCACCGTGACCATTGACGAGAGGGTCGCTATGCAGGGGAAGTAAAGGGTTATCATGAGCAGGTAGGCGAAGGACTGGACACCGCTGAGCCCCAGGCCCATGAGGGCCCCCACGACGTCTTCGCTGCTCATACTTGTGGACACTGCTATAGCGGCGAGGACCCCTTCCTTGGCCACGAGGCCGTCGAGGAGGGCGATGCCTAGTATACGAGCGGTCCTGTCGTCGAGTTCAAGAGGCTTGAGTATGCCGCCCACCACTCCTCCTATTCTCCAGCCGAAGCTGTCCTCTATGCTCTCCGCCACTCCCTGCGGGCCTGTTGAGAGCAGGACCCACGTGACCAGGGCTAGTAGGAAGACTATGGTTCCCGCCTTCCTCAGGAAGTGGATGGTGTTGTCGCGGACGTACCACCACACCACGCGCCAGTGGGGGGCATGAACGTCGGGGACCTCGAGGAGGAAGGGAAGCCTAACAGGCACCTTTCCCCCTGTGGTTCTGCTTACTATGATGCCTGCAAGGTAGGAGGTGGCCAGGGCAACCGCTATGGCGACCGCGTAGACTGCGAACACCATAAGGGACTGCATGAGGGGCGCTAGGACAGCGACGCTGGCGAAGGCGAATATGACCGTTAGCCGGGCCTGGCAGGGGATGAAGGGGGCGGCGAAGACTGCCCTCATCCTCTCCTCCCATCCCAAGCCCCTCATGGTCATAACCGCCGGGACATTGCAGCCGAAGCCCATTATGAGGGGGAAGACGCTGCGGCCCGTGAGGCCGAACCTCTCTAGGAGGGGGTGGAGGCTCACGGCCATCCGGGCGGCGAGCCCGCTGTCCTCGAGTATCGCCAGGGCTAGGAACATCATTACGATGAGGGGGAGGAAGCTGAGCACGAACCCCACTCCCCCGAAGACGCCGTGGGCTATGAAGCTCCCTGCGAGCCCCCCTATCCTCTCCTCGATCCAATGACCCACGTCGTTGAAGAGGGTTGTAAGTAGACTGTTAATGTTGTAGTTGTCAAGGAGGCCCGCCAGTGTCTCGAGACCCGCCTTGTGAAGGAGTAGGTTGAGGGGGAAGCCCGTGTTCAGCGTGAAGACCACCGTGAATATCGCGAGGAGCCCGCCCACGCTCAAAAGGGGACCTACCACGGGGTGCATGAACGCGTCCGCGACCCTCTGCCAACCGGTGGACGCGGGGCTCCTCCTCACAACAACCCTGCGAGCAAGGTTTTCGGCGAACCTAAGCCTCTGGCTCGCCACAATGAGGCGGGGCTCCATTCCAAGGCTTTTCTCGAGCTCCCGCCTCTTCTGCGAGGCCCTCCCCACCAGGTCTCCAAACCCCCTCTTACCCAGAACCTCTGAGAGCAGGGCATCCCCCACGAGGAGCTGTGTGGTCAGCCAACGGGATGAGACCCGCAGCGTCTCCGAGGCCTCTATCGTACCTGGATGCCCCTCCAGCTCCCGCAATACGGGCTCTATGACGCCATAGTCCACCCTTATGCGGCCGCCTGTCCTGCCTCTCCTTATATGGTCCCTGAGCTCATCCAGGCCACGTCCTTCTAGGACGCTCAGAGGCACCACAGGTACTCCTAGCTCGCGTGCCAGCGTCTCCGCGTCAGTGTGCGTCCCCTGGGAGTGCGCTAGGCTGGTCTTCGTGAGAACCACTAAGACTCGCCCGGGGAAAGCCTCCACGGCCTGGATGAGGAGGGGTAGGCCAGTCTCGGGCTGGAGCGAGTCAAGGACCACGAGGATTATGTGCGGCTGTTGCTCAAGAAGTATCTTTACGGCAAGCTCCTCCTCGGGGCTCGTTGGGGTGAGGCCATATGTCCCGGGAAGGTCGAGCAGGCAGGTCTTTCCCCCACCCCCGTCCTCAACAACCCCTATAGCCACGTCAACGGTGACGCCGGGCCAGTTTGCTATCATCCTTTTCTTCCCGGTTAGGCTGGAGAAGAGTGTTGTTTTACCACTGTTGGGGGCGCCTAGGAGCGCAACTATCTTGTCACAGCTGGCCCGCAGCGCCAGCGTCTCCTCCCCCGCGGGGTGATGGTGTTGCATAGGGTCTCTTGCACTCTCCCGGCTCTTGTCATTTCTTACGATTTATAATGTTCAATATATTGTGTCTGAATCGGCGGTTATACACTAATGTATATATCCAAAGTACGTTGCCAAAGCGCCTTGCCAAAGGACTTTGAGAGCCCGGGGGGCTACACGGACTCCCCCCAGTAACCTATCTGAGCGACAAAGGCCACGGAAAAACGTAGCTATAGCCTCAGTGCGGCTTTCTTCTTGGTCTGGACTTTGCCCGTCTTCCTCCAGTCTCCCCTGACCTCCCCCTTGAGCCCGCGTTTTTTGCGTATGTAGTTGAAGGCGGCCAGAGCCGCCTTAACCGCATCGCCCGCGCTTATCACGGCCTGTTTGAAGGGGATGTCAGTGACATCACCCGCAGCGTATACGCCGGGAGTCTTCGTCTCACCCATCTTGCCCGTTATTATCTCGCCCTTCTGGTTCAGGTCAACCAGGTGGCTCACAAAATCAGTCTTGGCGACGTAGCCCAGCTCGACGAATATGCCCTCGACATCCAGCTTCTTCTCCTCCCCCGTCTCCCTGTTCCTCACCACCAGGCCTGTTACCCTTGCCCCGTCTCCTAGCACCTTCACGGGCTCGTGGTTCTCCAGGACCTCCACGTTGGGGGCCTTGCGCACAGCATCTATGAAGCCCGGGTCGCCGAAAAGACGGGAGGGGGTAACATAGTAGACCTTGGGAGAGAGGCCCATCATTATCATGACACCCTCGAGCCCTTGGTCGCCTACCCCCACTATTGCCACCGGCTTGCCCTTGTAGAGAGGACCGTCGCAGATGGTGCAGTAGCTAACGCCCTTCCCGTCGTGTTCCTCCTCCCCGGGGACTCCCATCTTCTTGGGCATCTTACCGAAGGTGAGCAGGAGGGCGTCGCCTCTGTATCTCCTACCCCTCTTGGTGACAACCACGAACTGTCCGTTGTCCTGTATGACCTCGACGACCTCCTCGCCATACCTTGTCTTGGCTCCGAAGAGCTTGGCCTGCTTCTCCACCCTGAGGGCGAGGTCCAGGCCCTTGATGGCGTCTATGCCCGGGTAGTTCTCAATAACGCTGGCCTGCAGGAGCTGTCCTCCCAAGTCCTTGCTCACCACGATTACGTTCATTCCCTGCCGGGCCAGGTATAGGGCCGCCGAGAGGCCAGCGATCCCGGCCCCTACTATCACTACGTCGTAAACCTCCTCCCTGGCACCGTCCTGGGGTTTCTCAGCCGCCATGCCAGCTCCCTCCGTTCCCTTGTCTAGTCTAGGTATTTTGTTGGCGGCGAATTAATATTACATACTTACAATGAGTGTAGTATTTATGAAACAAATGAAAACAACAAGTAGTTTCAGACCCAGAACTAAAGGGCGAAGCTGCTAGGTAAAAAATGCTTGACATGGGACCTGCTAGCCCTGTCTCAGCCAGTGATCAGTGGGAGGAGCTTGTACTTTATCGCTATCCCTAGGAAGAACCCGTAGAATACTATGGCGAACGCCATCACCGCTAGGAACACGGGACTGGGCTTTATGGCCTCGTAGATCTTCTCGGGGAGCTGTTTCATCAGCTTGGTGTTTATGTACAGTATGAACGCTGGTGATATCGTCATAGTGACTAGGCTCATGACTGCGCCGAACGCCACGAGGCTTCCATAACTAACGCCAGCGGCCACGGCTGCGGTTACCAGTATGAACTCTATAACAATTATCGCGCCCCACCATATGGCATACCACTTCCTGATATCCTTCTTAACGAAGTCACGCACGCCCTCGAAAGTCACGTAGAGCGTGTCAGCTGCCTGCCTGACCAGGCCCTCCATTAGGGCGACCTGGGTGTTGAAGAGTATGAGCCACACGCTGAACAGGTAGAGCTTGCCTCCCATTGTCCCGAGGGGCGTGTACTTCGCTATAGCCTCGCTCGTGACCTCTAGTATGCCGCCGGTTTTGCCCAGTTCTGATACCATACCCGTTTTGTGGAGGAGGGCGTAGCTTATAGCGACGAACATCAGGACTGTTATGAGGTTGCCCAGGAAGAAGACCAGCCATAGGACGCTGTTAACGTTGTTCTTCCAGGCCCTTATCTTCTGAGCGTTCTCATCAGTGCCCTCGGGAACAGCGCCATAAACGTCTATCGCAGTAGGCTTACCCGTGAGGCCGGGTATAGTGCCCACGTACTTGCCCATACCATAGCCAGCATCCCTTACCCAGAAGGTGTACCACACGTTGGCAAGACCGCCAGCCCCCACAAATGCTATCGAAGCAGCAAAGAGCCACCAGTCTAGGTCGGCGGGCCTCTGGCCGATGCCCGTGAACATTTGCTTGAGCATGGCACCCCAGTCGCTCAGGCTTGTCGATGACACGGCTGTTATGATTATTATTATCCATGCTAGGAGGAGCGTGCCTATCTCGATGACCTCGAGGGCCCTCCTCGCCACGGGGGCGAATAGTATTGCCACCAGCACCACTATTGCCCAGAAGTATATCCAGAAGAGAAGGCCGAAGTCGCCCGAGGGCCAGCCGCCTATCAGCTTGTAGAAGGCGGAGGTGCCTCCAATCATCCACCCGGGCCATATGAAGGCAATGTACCCCAGGAACAGGAATAGGAAGGTCGAAGTTGCCATACCTATCATTCTGCCCACTGCCTGTATGTGGTGCTCCCCACTGACCACGGACCAGCGGCTCATCTCCTGGGTCCATATGGTCTGTATGAGCAGCCCGATGAACGCGCCCCATATAAGCACGAACCCGTACTTTGCGCCTAGCGTGGGCCAGAGTATGGTCTCCCCGCTCCCCAGGGCGAGGCCCAGCTCGATAACCGCGGGGCCTATGAGGAGGGCTGCTAGCTTCTTGGGCTCAGGCACCTTTGAGACCAGCCTTATAGGGTACTTGCCTATCCTTATCATTCGCTCCTCCTTCTCACCACCCTGGCCCGACATGGGATCACCCCTGGTTCTTTGGGAGGGTGTTTATGAGAAGGTATCGTTGACAATATACACCAGACCACGGGGTCTTGTAAAAATAATTATCTACCCACAACGGTGGGGGGTTCTAACCTTCCAAGTAAACCCGAGACAGTATACACGAGTATTACCAGGAAAAGAGGGGCTGGAGGAAGAAGGATCCAACAAGATAGGCCTGTAGCCATATTAAGTGGTGACGGCTCCACGGCTGGCCTGCTGGACGAGGCGCGCGTACTTCCTCAGGAGCCCCACGGTGGGCTCGGGCGGGGGGGTCCATGTCTTCCGGCGGACGTTCATTATGTCTTTGTCAACCTTGACCCTTATGGTTCCCTCCTTGGCGTTTATCTCAATAACATCCCCATCCTCGAGGAGGGCTATGGGCCCCCCTACAGCCGCCTCCGGGGCCACGTGACCTACCATTATCCCCCGGGTCGCGCCGCTGAAGCGGCCGTCGGTGACTAGGGCCACGTGCTCCCCCAGGCCTGCCCCCACTATGGCGGCGGTTATCTTGAGCATCTCGGGCATGCCGGGCGCGCCCTTGGGGCCCATGTACCTTATAACGACTACGCTCCCCTTCTCTATCCTTCCCTCCTCGACGGCCTTGAAGGCGTCCTTCTCACTGTTGAAAACCTGGGCGGGACCCATGAAACGTAGCTTCTCGCTTGCCCCTATCTTCATAACGGCGCCCTCGGGGGCGAGGTTGCCCTTGAGTATTCTTATCCCTGCGTGTTTTTTGTAGGGGTTGGAGAAGCTATAGACCACGGGCTCGCCGCTCCCGTTCAGCTCCCTTTTCTCCAGGAGACGCCCTATCTCCTCTCCCTCGACCGTGTAGGCCTCCCCAACTAGTATACCCTTGTCTAGGAGCTTCTTGAGAATAACCGGGGCGCCCCCCACGCGGTGGAGGTCGTACATTGTGTAGGGGCCGCTTGGCTTGAGCGCCGCTATGACTGGGACCTTCCTCCCAATCCTGTCGAAGTCCTCCAGCTCCAGCTTGACCCCAGCCTCATGGGCTATGGCGAGTAGGTGGAGGACAGCGTTGGTGGAGCCCGCTATGGCCATGAGCGTGGCGATGGCATTGTGGAAGGCATCGTGTGTCAGTATGTGGCGGGGCCTTATGCCCCTCTCCAAGTGGTCGAGGACGAGCTCCCCCGCCCTCTGGGCGTGCTTGGCCCTCTCGCCCGAGGTCGCGGGAGCGGTGCTGCTCCCCAGGGGGGCGAGGCCCAGGGCCTCCGAGAGTATCGCCATGGTGTTGGCGGTGAAGAGGCCCTGGCATGTCCCGTAGGTGGGCATGGCGTTCTCCTCTATCAGGCGGAGGTCCCTGCCAGTTATTTTCCCGCTCAGGTATGCGCCGACCGCCTCGAATGCCTCCTGGACGGTGAGGACCCTATCCCCCACGTACCCGGGCTCGGCGCTTCCCCCGTACAGGTACACGCTGGGTAGGTCCAGGCGGGCCATGGCCATCATTATGCCTGGCTGGGTCTTGTCACATCCCCCTATTCCTACCCAGGCGTCGAACCCGTGGCTGTTGACCTGAGCCTCGACCGAATCGGCCACGAGCTCGCGGCTTATGAGGCTGTACTTCATGCCATCGGTCCCCATGTTAATCCCATCGTTGACCACGAGCGTGGGTACGGCGAGGGCAGTGCCGCCTGCCCTCGCAACGCCCTTCTTGACGCTACCGGCCAGCGCGTAGGTGTGGAAGTTGCAGGGACCCGCCTCGTTCCACGAGGTCGCGACCGCTACGAGTGGCTTCTCGAAATCCTCGTCCGAGAACCCAATGGCCCTAAGGTAGACCCTGTGGGGCAGGTTCTCGACCCCATCGTACCAGGCGGAGCTGCGGGGCCTGGGTAGTTGCTTTCTCAATACCATGGGCATCCCCTTACGTAACCTGGAGTGGAGTGTTATTTTGTGAAGAATTGACTGATGTCTGCAATTAAGGATGAGGCCAGCCTATAATAGGTTTCCGCCCAAGACGACTCCATGAGGCCAGAGAGTAGAAAACCACAATGACGCGCAGCCGGGGCCCTTGGACGCACAGCGGGGTTACTTGGATACCGTAACCGATACAAGGACAATGAGAGTATCATTCCCTAGGGTGTCTAAGTAGCCCCGGCCCGCGAACCCTGCTGGTAGCCCACCTGTTATCTCTAGAGGTAGGGCCACGATGGTTGTTCCCATGCCCTCTACCCTCGCCCGGTAGAACCAGTAGCTCCTCGCCTCCTCCCAGGCTCCCACGAGGTCGAGGAGGAGGCCCCTGTACGGGGCAAGGCCTTCCTCTCCCGCTGCCCCTGTCTGTCCTCCCGCTGGTACGGTGACTACCCCCAGGTATATTTCCTTCCACACTCCGGGGGCACCCGGGCTACTGGAGAGGGGCACTATTGGGAGCATAACCCTTAGGAACGCGGGGTAGGAGCCTGGTGGCGGGAGGGGCATGGAGTAGCTCAGCGTCTTTGTCGCGATCACCTGGATGCATATACTCCCCGGCGCGGGGGGTTTGACCACCACCTCCAGTACTATCCTATCCCCCTCGAGGACCGCCCTCCCCTCCGAGACCCTGTAACAGGGGTTGGGGAGTAGTACGTCGACCCTCATGTGAAGCGTATCGTTGACAATGGTGTAGGAGAACCCCGTTACCCTGAAGCCCCCCGTTGGTAATATGGGATAGGGCTTCTCCTGGGCAGTGGGGACGATTGATGCCAACGCTAACGCGGCGAATGGGGCTAGTAAAAGGATGGCTGCAAGCAGGCCTGTCTTCCCCCAGGAAGCTCCCCATCGTATACCGTTTGTTGTGACCATCTCCTCCAACCTCCTCGGCATGTGTTTTAATGGGACGGTGCCACCTTTCCCCTCATTTACCATTATTTAGGAAGACATGGTATTTAACGTGAAACCATTCACCAGGCCTGGAACCCTAGGACCTGGCACTAGCATCCGAGTCTCCCGCCAGGCTTATGCCCCGCGGCCCCGTGGTGACGAGGCCCCTCTCCACGAGCTCCATGACTAGGAGCGCCGCGATGGAATTGTCCACCGACAAGCGTTCCGCTACCTCGGCTACGCTTGTCAGGGGCTTCTCGGAGAGCAGCTTGAGCAGACGAGGTTCTAGGAGGGATGTCACAAGGCCTCTGTCCCTGTTTATGAGCATGGCGACGCGGGCCGCCGTCCTCCTATCTAAACCGAGCACCCGGGCCACCTCCCTGACTCCCACGGGTATGCTCAGCCTTCCCTTCTCCTGCGAGAGCTTCTCCTCCAGGAACCTGAGAGCAAGCTCCTTGAGACTATCCTCCCCAAGGGAGTAGTACTGGTTGAGCTCTATCCTCATCTGTATGCAGTCAACCACCAGTTTGTACACCTTAGATCGACGCCCCCTGTCCTCGAGCCTGACCAGCCCGGATGAGACTAGGCTCTCAAGGTGCTCGAGGACCGTTGGCAGTGAGACCCCCAGGCTCTCGGCTATCTCCTTGGCGGCGAGGCCCCCGGGGCTCCTCGCTAACAGGCCGAGTATGCTCCTCTTGACACTGCTGGTAAGGACCTCCATGACCTTCAGCTGCCTCTCAACGTCCCCGGGGCCTAGTACTAGGCAGTCTTCCACGGGAGTCACTCCTTGGGCGGGCGTCACTCTATTACCACCATGCTTGACCTTGCTTTTATCACAGCCGTGCTCCCAGTGTGCCCACTCCTGCATATCTCGAGGGCCCTGTCGGTCGTCTTCACCAGAGAGCCCTGGATGTCCTGAGAGGCAACGCATACGTCAGGAAGCCCCAGTTTTAGGTTGACCATGCTATCCCTCGTATCCAGAACCACGTGGGCCCTGATAGCGTTGTCACCAATTACTGCAAGGCTCGCCAGGCTGTTCACGGTATCGAAGACAATACTTGACGAATCACCGCTGCTGGGCTCAACCACTATCGTCGCCATCGTGTTCCTGAGGATGATGTTGGCATCACCCACGCTGGAGATCTGGGCGCTGGCCACGGAGTTCCTCAACGTCAGGTTAATTGGGGCCCCATCTAGGGGCCTCGTGTGTATAACGTACCGGGCGTCACTCACAACAATCCTATACCAGCCCGACGTCCCCCCACCCATGTTCACGTTGCTCTCAAATCTCTTGCACAGGCCGCCTTTGCCTAGATAGGTTTCCACAAGGGCCACGTCATCCCCGGGCCCTAGGTCGGGCTTTATCTCCACAATGGCGTTCTCCGCCACTATCTCTAGTACCGTCACGTTGGGGGAAGTGAGGGGTAGCCTGGACTCGTCCGCCTTATAGTACTCGCATAGGGGGCTCTCGATGAGAGTCGCAGGATTCTTGACGAAGGCGGCGATGTTCCACTCTATCGGGCCGAATACGAATAGCTCCCTGTTGAGGTCGATGGCCTGCTGCGGTGTCCCGGTCATTAATACAAGGGACATGAACAGCACGCCTGCAATAATAATGAGGGGCGCGAACCCGTACCTTAGCATATCATCTCACCACGCATTACCCAACGCGTTGTGTTAGAGCACTATTATTGGAAGCAGGAGGAGGGCGAGGGCCACGATTATGATAGCTATAACCAGCAGTATCGATGCTATGACACGTCCGGGGCTCACACCGTATGCTTCTGATAGGCCCAGCACGAGAGAATAGTGCATCCAAAGCAGCCCCAGGGGGAGTCCCAGCATGTAGCCGGAAAGCGCCGCTCCAAGCGTCTTGAACACAGCCACTCCTACAAGTGGAAGTGCTATCTTGGGCCATAGCCCTATGAATGAGACCCCTGTTATCGCAAGGCCGGTCTCCACGCCAGCCCTGCCTCCCAACAGGCTGAGGGCGAGATGTAGCAGGAGGCCGTAGAGAAGCCAAGCTACGACGTAGGAGAACGTAACTATTAGTATGGAGGTCCCCGCTATCATGGAGCCTATGCCCAGCCAGGCGGGGCTGGCAATGTTGCTAAGGATGGTTGTGGAGAGGGCTGATACCCCAAGACCCGCCATGGCCCCGACTATGACCACCGTGGCAAGCGCTGTTCCCAGTCCCCTTCCCTCGGCCTTTAGAACCAGTGCGAGTTCTCTTGGCTTGAACAGTGCTTCTCCCAGGTCTTCCAGGAACCTTACGAGCATGTCGTCCAAGCCCCAAGAGATCTTGACTTAGGTTAGGTTTTTTTCCTAACCAAATAAATAGTTTTCGATAACACCACACTGTCCAAAACCTATATAATCCAAGGACCAGCCACAACGATCCACGACAAGCCCATCATTTTACCAAACAAATCAAGGAAGGTGAACACCATGGCAGACGCGAAACTCATAGGAATAGCAGTAGTCGTGATAATAGTACTAGCCGCAGCAGCCTTCTTCACCATGGGAGGAGAGGAGCAGGCCCCCCAGCAAGAGACGAGCCCCACCGCCCAGGAGACAACCACGCCAACCCAGCAATCGCCCAGCCCAACCCCGACCCAGACCACGACCACACAGGAGCAACAACAGGAGACAACCACGGCCGCGCCCGCCAAGGACACCCTAGTCATAGCAATAGGCACTGACATGGACACGCCCGACCCCCACGGGCAGACAACCACCACTATACACGGTATGGTGAGGCACGTTTACGAGACCCTCCTCTGGTACGATGATGAAGGCAATCTTATACCATGGCTGGCAGAGAGGTGGGAGATCAGCGAGGACGGCCTCGTGTACACCTTCTACCTAAGGAAGGGCGTCTACTTCAGCGATGGAACAGAGTTCGACGCCTACGCTGTGAAGGCCAACGTGGACAGGTGGATAAACCCCAACGTCAAGGTGCCCACGAGGAGCCAGCTGGGCCCCGTCAAGGGGGCTGAGGTAGTGGACAAGTACACCGTCAGGATTATACTTGAGAAGCCCTACGGCCCCTTCCTACAGGCGGTCGCCAACTACCTGCTCATAGGCAGCCCCAAGTCCTTCGAGAAGTACGGTAACGACAGCATAACCGACATAAAGGACGCCATAGGCACGGGCCCATACAAGTTCGCCGAGTGGAAATCGGGCCAGGAAATAGTAATGGTCTCCAACGAGAACTGGTGGAAGGGAGAGCCCAAGATAAAGAAAATAGTCTGGAGGATAATACCCGAGGCGGGCACCAGGGAGGCCGCCCTACTCGCGGGTGACGTGGACGTCGCCCTATACCCGCCGCCCAGCGACCTTCCCAAACTAAAGGAGGACCCCAACATACAGGTGTACACGCCCCTGACGAACAGGATACTCTTCGTTGCACTCCACCCTGTGGGGCCCCTAGAGGACGTGAGGGTCAGGCAGGCCATCAACTACGCGGTTGACAAGCAGGCCATTGTGGAGAACGTGCTCTTCGGCCTCGGAATACCCGCAGACGCCCCCCTGCCCCCACACTTCTTCGGCTATGCCAAGCAAACCCCCTACGAGTACAACCCCGAGAAGGCCAAGCAGCTACTGGCGGAGGCGGGCTACGCCGATGGGTTCAAGATGGTGCTCCTCCACCCCACGGGCAGGTACCTGCAGGACAAGCAGGTGGCGGAGGCAATCCAGGCCTACCTGCAGCAGGTCGGCATAGAGGTGGAGCTCAAGACCGGTGACTGGCCCACCTTCGTACGATCGGTGCTCAAGCCCCTCAACGAAACAGACTTCGACGCAGTGCTGGTGGGATGGGGTCCCCTGATAAACGACGCGCACTTCACCCTCTACGCCCAGTTCCACAGCAGCCAGGCCGTTCCCAAGGGACTGGGCCTGGCCTACTACAGCAACCCCGAGGTTGACAAGCTGCTGGAGCAGGCCCTCTCAGAGACGGACCCGGAGAAGCGCAAGGAGCTCTACGCCCAGGCCCAGGAGATAATATGGAGGGACGCCCCGTGGCTGTTCCTCTACACCCAGGCCAACCTGCTGGCAACCAGCAAGGCCCTTAAGGGCGTGTTCATACACCCCAACGGCGAGCAGTTCTTCTTCTGGGACTCCTACTTCGAGTAGGTTCCCCTCAAACCAAGTGTTTTTTACCCACAACGTGTCCCATTTCCCACGCCTACCCATAACCATCCATATCGCCTGTGCTTCTAAAGTGGCATAGGATGGTGTGTGGACTTATTGTCGCATAAGAGGGCAAGCCTAGGCGGTAGCAGGCAGTTATTGGGGACGGGCATACTGCTCCTCGCAACCTTTCTCTGGGGCTCCAGCTTCCCAGTCATAAAGATTGTCATAGAGAGCCTGGACAGCCTCACCTACACTTGGGTGCGGAGCCTACTATCGCTCCTCGTCCTCTCTCCCCTCATCATAGTGAGGGCAGCGAGGGAAGAGCTGGACTCTCTGGCTATAAAGGGAGGCCTGGCCGCTGGCGTGGCCTACACGGTGGGGCTATGGCTGCAGGGTCTGGGGACCAAGTACACGACCGCTAGCAACTCTGGGTTCATAACTGGGCTCCACATGGTCTTCGTCCACCTTTACGTCGCCATGGTGTCTCGAAGGTACCCGCCAAGCCTCGCCCTGGGCCTACTAATGGCTGTAGTGGGGGTCTATCTTCTGACCAGCCCCTCCACGGGCTTCAACAAGGGGGACGCTCTCGTGCTCGCGGGTGCCCTCTTCTGGGCGGCCCAGGTCATAGTGGTGGACAAGTACAGTGAGAGGGACATACCCCAGTTCCTTGCGGCCCAGTTTCTGGTGAGCGTGGGATTCGTGGTGCCAGACGCGGTGATGGGCGGTGTGGAGCTACCCGGGCTCGACGAGCTGGTGCTTCTAGCATATCTGGCGGTGGTAACGGGGGTGGGTGCTTTCGGGCTCCAGGTCCTGGGGCAGAGGTTCCTGGGCCCCGCGGCGAGCACCATCGTGTACCAGATGGAGCCCGTGTTCGCGGCCCTTCTCTCCTACATTGTATTGGGCGAGAGGATGACGCCCGGGCAGGCAATGGGCGGGGCTCTTATACTCGCGGCCATGTTCGTAGCGGGGAGGAACGATGTGAAAAAGCTAGACGCCCGCCCCGGCTCCTAGCCCCTCGAGGGCCCTCCTAACGCTGGCCTCCACGACCTCCCGAGCCCGGGGCCCCAGGGGCTCCCCGTAGACCCTGCGAGTGAGCCTGCAGAAGGAGCACTCGTCGCCCGAGGCGGGCATACCGCACACCCTGCATTTCCCGAGCTTCTCGCCGTTCCCCCGGAGAGGAGGGGAGTCCTTGAGGAGGGTCTTCAGTAGCCTGAGCTTGGTCCCCGGGCTTTTTTCCTCGAGTCGGTTAACGTACTCCTTGTTAATGTCCTCCAGCGACTCCCTGGGGCGGAAGGGACACTCGTCGTGGGTAAAGGGGGCTCCGGAGGCTAGGGCGTACAGGAGGGTCTCCCTCTCATACACCTCCACGAGGGGCCTTATCCGGGCCGCGAGGAGCCCGGGAACGCTTGGGCTTGAGGGCCCTAGCTTGGATGAGTACTCCTCGAGTCCCATGAGCTTGTTCTTGAGCAGGTACGCCAGCGTGTCGTCGAGGTTGTGACCCATCGCCACCTTCTCGGCCCCCAGTACCAGGGCGGCTAGGTTAGTAAGGTACCTCTTCACCATGCCACAGACGCTGCACTCAGGCCTGCGAGCCTTGCGGGCAAGCTGGGGGATGCCATCGCCCCGCAGTATATCCCTGACGCTCACCACTATCAGGGGTAGGCCGGTTCTGCGCGAGAGCTCCTCCACGGCCCTCCTCTGCTCCTCAGAGTAATCCCCTAGTCCAAGGTCAATGTGGAAGAGGAAAGGCCTTACCCCGAGGCGACCTGCCATCTGGGAGAACACGTGTGCGAGGGAGACGCTGTCCTTCCCACCGCTGACAGCTAGGAGCACCTTCTCCCCGGGCTTGAGGAGCCCGTGCTTGGATATGGTTGACTCCACCTTGCGGGTGAAGAACTCGAGAAAATGCTCCCTACAGAGCCTGAGCCTGGCGTAGCGGAGCTCCGCAATCGCTGGCCGACCACAGATGCTGCACCTAGCCACCGCTGACAGCCCTCATAACCACAAGCTCGTCCTCCTCGCTCACGAGCTCGTCGCTAGTCGCTATGTTGCCGTTCTTGAGGACCACGACCATTTCCAGGGGGAGGCCAAGCCTCCTCACTATGGTCTCGACCCTCGCCTTTTTCTCGTCCATCTCCACCACCTTGTTCTCGGGCATCAGCTTCACCTTAAGTGCCAAGATTCGTCACCCCCCGCTGAAGCTTACTGTTAAAGCCTTTGTGCCATCACGTACTATTTAATCAGAGTCTGAGCCTGTTTTTCTAGATTATGCAGGCCAGTTATTCTAGCTATTGTATTTATCACGCACGGTGTCCCCACGTGTGGAAAGAGTGCAGGTTACCTTGGTGGCCAATTTCACATCCTCCCAATCCCAGTAACGGTTGTCCGCAGGGATTTGAGAGGAAAAAACCCGGGTCAAGGGCAATGGGCTTAGAATCTAGAGGTCACCTGCACTCCCTCGACCAGGGCATAGGGAAGCAAGCTGGGCGTCTCCACCTCCCACCACTCTATGGGGTACTGGTGCCTGGAGAGGGCCCTCATGCTCTCCAGTATGTGGGGGAAGGTGTCGGCTATCCTCATCTTCCTAACCAGGGCCCTGGGCTCGCCGTTCTCGACCCATATCACCGCATCGCGGGCAACAGTGCTGAACTGGCCAGCGAGGTAGTTCTGCAGCCTCGTGTACCAGTTGTTGGTAACAACCAGGCCCCTTCTCATCTCACGCACTAGTTCCTCCTCGCCCCAGTCACCAGGGTCCACGGCTATGTTGAAGGCATGGGGCATAACCCAGCCCGCGTTGCCCGTGGTCTCAGTGCCGTGTTTCTTGGCGGTCTTAGTGTTGTGTAGTAGGGTTTTGAGAACCCCCTTTTCCACCACGGCCTTGTCCCTGGTCTCAACCCCCTCTGCATCATAAGTGCCTCCTCCGGGCAGGCTTTTCTCGCGGGGGGCGTCCCTCAGGGTGAAGACACCGCTGGCCACCCTGTCGCCCGGCTTCTTGCCTACCAGGAAGCTCATCCCCATGTCCACGGCCATGGCGCTGGCGGCTCCCATTATATAGTCGGCAAAATTACCCAACACCATGGGGGTTAGCACGATATCGACCCGGGAGGTCTCTATACTGGTATAGGGGAGGCTTAGCTTTGAATAGTAGCTGGCCTTCTCGACCATGGTCTCGAGGAGCCGGGGCTCATAGGCAACCCCCGTGAAACTCCACTGCCCACTCGTCCTCTCTCCAAAGACCCTCAGATACCCGTTAACCTTGCTGGCCAGGCTCTGCCCCACGAAGCCCCCGGTGGTGACAAGCACCCCCTCCGCGGCTTCCGCTAGGAGCATCCCCGCGGCCTTGCCCGAATTATTCCTGTCGAGGGCCCCGTAGATGTCCTCGAGAAGGGGCCGCGGGTCCTCTACGAGCTCCAATACTTTCTGCGAGTATTTTGTGTCGTCCCTCACATCCTCCCTCCTCTCGGGTAGGGGGGCGTAGTACTCGCTCTCCTGGAGCATATCGAGGTTCTCGGCGAGGGCCTTCACACGCTGCTTTGCCTCATCCAGCCTCCGCGTATCAAGGCTGGTGACCAGGAGCCTCCTCTTCCTAGCCACATATATGCTGACTTCGTAGTCGCTCCAGTTCTGAGATACGCTCACCCTCCCCTCGGCCAGCTTTATCATGACGCTGTCGCTCCTCGTGAGGAGCACCGCTGCGTCATCCGCGACGCGAGCCAGCTCTGCGAGGAGGAACTCTGCATCCTCCCTCAGAGACGCTGTGAACACGCCCATGACGACCACCTCCTAGGGCCTCCTAATAACCAGCCCCCGCGCCCTAACGCTGGGGCCTCCGAAGGACACGGGCAGGGGTTGCCCGGGCTCGCCCTTGCCACACGTACCCGCGTAGAACCTCAGGTCCTTGCCCACGGCGTCTATGCTACCATATATCTCGGGGGTCGTGGCCTCCAAAACGGGGTTCCTCACCATCCCCCTAATCTCCCCGTCTTGGACGAGGTAGGCCTCCAGGCCCACGTATCGCTGGGACCACCTCTCGTCGTCTATGTTCCACTCCATGTAGGTCTTCATGTAGACGCCCTCCCTGACGTCCTCGAGGAGCTCCTCCAGAGTATGGTCGCCTGGCTCGAAGTACGTGTTGGCCATCCTTACAATGGGCTCGCTCCTGTGGTCCAGGGCCCTGGCCGCCGCGTTGCTCCTCTCACCCATCATGTAGGCGCTCCACCTGTTATGGAGCAGCTCGTTCACCCTCCCCTCCACGTACAGCCGCCTCTTCCGCGCAGGCACAGCCTCGTCGTCGAAGAGATAGTAGCCGTTGAGCCCGGGTATAGTTGGGTCATCGGATATGTTGACCAGCTCGCTCCCCACCCTCGTCCCCTTATAATCGGGTTTTATGAAGCTCTTGCCCGCCTGGGCCGCCTCCCTTCCCAGCACCCTGTCTGCCTCGCTGGGGTGGCCGCTGGACTCGTGGACCATGAGCCCCACTATCTCGCTCCCCAGGACAACGTCAACCTTGCCGGAGGGAGGGGCCTTTGCCTCCAATAGTATCTTCTCGAGGACACGGGCCTCACCCACCACCTCATCCTCTACACGCCAGCTGTCCCACACTTCGCGTCCCCCCACGTTGCCATACTGCATCCACCTGTTAAGCATGTCCCCGTTGTCCCCAGCGACCGCGATGTTGTAGAAATAGTCAAGGCGGGGGGTCAGGCTCTCAACCCTGCCCCCGTCGCTTGTGACAATGTACTTGTACTCGTAGTCCCACCCCAGGTTCTGGTAGAATGCGGCGACCCTTGCCTTGGAGAGGGCCCTGCTAACGCTCCCCCATACGCCGTGGAGCATCCGGTTCATCTCATCCAGGCCGAGGTCCTCTAGACGCCTCTTCTCAAAGACCCGGTAGCCCGCCCGGGCCAGTGTCTCCTCCGAGACTCCAGCTCCCCACGACCTATCCGCCAGGGCACGGGCCTGGGCAACCGTTTTCTCCACCAGCCTCACCACCGCGTCCCCGGCGAGCTCGTTGGTTGCGGAGAACGCCATAGAGCCCCCTAGCATGACCCTCAGAGCAATACCCTCCTCGAGCAACTGCCCGACGCCCACGGGTCTATCATTGCGGTAGCTGAGGCTCTTCCCCCACCTAGCGTGATACCGGGCCTCGGCGTATCCCGCGCCCAGCTTCAGGGCCTCCTCCACCGCCCTCTCAACCAGGTCGAGGGCATCCTGGGGGGGAGTGTAGGAATCCGTGCTTCCGACAAGGCTCGCCAAAGCAACCACCTGTGGAGAACCTAGCCTTCCAGGCTACTATAGGGGGCACACACTATAATTCTTGCCCCCCTAACGTCCTGAGATAAGCCGGGCCCTCAGACCAGGTACCCTGTTAAGCAGGAAGGCAACATCGAGAGGCCTCACCTCAACATGGGAGACCGAGGGGGGCGCCCGGCCCGACGTGAGTTCCCCCGCAAGCTCCTCCACAGCCTCCCTAACCCTTTTCCCAACAAGCCTCCCAGTGTTGGACAGGACTAGACTAACAAGGGTACTGTACTGGGACTCCTCCTCCAGCTGCCATAGGGGTGAGAGGTCCACGGGATCCCCCATGCCCCGGGCCTCTGCGTGTCTCCCCCTGAGCTTGGGCTTCTCGACCCTAGGCAGGGACTCCACGGCTCTTTCAGTGTAAAGGGGCCTCTCCCCGGCTCTCCCGTGCTGCTCCACGGGGGGTTTCTGCGGGGCTTCTCTCTGGTAGAGTTCTTTTACTTCCTTGGTCACGTCCCTGGGCCGGTACTCGTGCATCATCAGAATGGTGTCTGCGCTGAGGGCCAGGTCCTCGACCCCCGTGGCGACTATCACTAGGCTGTAGCCCTCCCTGACGAGGTGGGGAGCGTTCTCGCTTAGGCTTACCAGGGTCTTGTCACCCAAGAGCCTCTCTACAAGGGCATCCCTGTGTATGAAGTTGGAGGCGGAGGTGTCCTCGTCTACGACGAACCCGGTGGCCCCCGCCTCCATGTACTCGGCTATGCTGGCGGCCATGCTTGTGGAGCCGCTCGCGTCCTCTGTGGAGAAGCACTCGAGGGAACCTCGGCCGGGGAGGCGTGTGAACCACAACCGGAGGTCGACGCAGGATATGTGCCTCCTGTTCTCGGACTGGACGGTAACCACCCTTTTGTCGGTTAGCACTAGCTCCCTCCCATCCCCTCTAATGTGGTCCCACACGCCCTGGGCTATCGCCTCCGCGAGGGTGGTCTTCCCGTGGAAGGCAGGGCCGAGCACCAGGGTTAGGCCCCGGGGTAGGGCCATTCCCTCCACGTTTCCCAGCCGGGTTCCCGTGGGGGCCTCGCGGGTCAGCGAGGCTGGGGGCTCGAAGGGAACCGCGTCTTCCAGGGGCTCGTGGCATCCCCCGCACTTCCGGGGGAGTATGCTTCCCCTTGCAATGAAGCTCAGTATCCCCTCGCGCTCCATCCACCCTCTTATGGCCTGCTGGGCCCTCCAGAGCTCAATGTGGTCCTCCAGCCCCCTGGGGTTGGCGAGGGTTTTCTTAACGGTCTCCTCGAGGGCCCTGGCGGCGCCCTCGAGTGTCTCCACAGCCTCGTGTGCCAGCACCCTCCTCCTTGAAGAGGGTAGGCCCACCCTTACCAGTGGCCTCAGTATGCCTTTTTCGAGGTCCAGTTGGAGGGCCCTCCTCCACAATACAATGGGCCCGGGGGGTGGAACGGACAGCTCTCCGCTCTTCCCCTCACCCCTCTTCTTGCTGTACCTTGGGAGGGTCTTGTGGAGGGCACGGTAAAGGTAGTCGAGCAGTGGCTTGGCGCAACCGTTGCGGCGTTTCGCGTAGCGTGTTAGCCCGGGGCTGCGGTACTCCATCTCGAGAAGGCTGGGTGGGGCGAAGGGGTCCGCCTGGACCTTGACCAGCCTCCCCTGGACGCCGCCGGGGAGCTGGAGTGAACGCCCACGTAGCTCCTGGTAGGCCTTGTACCCGCGTCCATCCAGGCGGTAGAGTATCCTGGCGGGGTCGCTCAACCACACCATCTCCATGCTGCTATCCGGCGACCTCCCTCAGCAGGGAGAGCATCTTGTCGACCAGTTCTCCCTCATCGGCAGGCAGGTTGCCCATGTTTGAGAGGGCTTTGTGAGCCTTCTCCGCCGTTTCTAGGGCTCTCCTGTATAGCTTTTCCCCCACCCTGTTGCCCGCCAGCGCTGTTTCCAGCTTATCCCTATCAATGACCTCCGCCCCCCGGCTGGGCACGTGGACCACGTCTATGTGGAGGTCTAGGTACCTCAGGAAGCCCTCGCCGGGCTCGGGTGGGGTGTTTATGTTAAAGTAGAGGCCCTTGACAATGCCCTCTGTGTCCAGATAAGCGTGTACGAGGCCCCAGGCCCCGTCTAGGACAGCTGTTACTATTCGGTCGCCCCTCCTCTTCTCAACCCCCAGCCCATCATAGACGCCATCCTGCTTCACCAGCCTCTCCAGGACAAGGGCCTTCCCACCCCCGTCCACCTGCTTGACCCGGGCCGGGCCAATTCTGGCGACCCTGGCCTCAGGGGTGGCGTGGTAGATTGTAAGGCGGCTCGAGCCGGCCAACTGCTCCCACGCGTAGGACCAGGCTAGGCGCCCCAGAGCCCCGGGGTCGAGGCCTCCCTTCTCCACCAGGTACTCGCTGTAGCTGACGATCTTGTCCAGCAGAGGCCCCGCGGTTTTCACGCTGTGGTGGTGGGATATGGTGGGTACTATGCTTGACCTTATGTCGTCAAGGAGCCTCTTGTCAGGGAGCGATAGGATGGAGAGGGTTATATGGTTGCCCCTGGTTAGAACCTCCCCGGGGGCGAGGGAGGAGGCGGTCAGGGGGCTCATGAGCTCCTCCGCCCTCGCTAGGGCCTGCTCCAGCTCCCTCTCCACAAGCTCGCTGGGGGCCCGGGCCGCGTTGCTCCTCCACCTTATCCCCAGCCCCCGTTGCCTCGCCTTTAGCGAAAGGCTTTCCAGGTAGGCTGTGCGCTCCAGGTCGTAGATGTGCTTGCTGAAGCTAACCCCGCCCGAGTCGAAGAGTATGAGAGTGTCCATAAGTATGCTGAACCCCTCCCTGGCCAGAGGCGGGGACTCCGGGTCCGTGGGGGCTCTTCTGACGTAGGCTGTGGTCACCTTGCCGGGTATGCACGCGCGCGTCTCCAGGTGGATCCTGAGGCCCCGGTGCTGGGCTATGCACCTCCCGTTCTCCTCGCCCACTACCTCCACAACAATGGTAGAGTACTGTTCTAGCGCGGAGGTGGAGAAGCTCGACAGTGGGAGCCTCTCTCGGAGCACTTCTAGGACACGGTCGTGCGCCTCGGGGGTGCCCACTATGAGCAGGTCCAGCCCCTGCTCCTCAACGGACTTCACAGTCGCCTTGGCTGGCTCGTCTGTGTCGGGGAGGCCCAGTCTCTCGGCCATGACCCGGCTGGGCTGGGTGAGCTTGAAGCCCGCGTCGTGGAGGAGCTTGGAGAGGGAGGTCGCAAAGGGTCCTCTTACCCTGACTGGTATGGGCTCGATTGACAATGCCGGGGCACCCTGGTGGGGTTAGAAGTTTGGGAGGGGTGTGACTAGTCACGGACGGTCTCGAGAAGGCTCACTATGTTCCAAATTGCTATACGGGTGTGGACGGGCATGTTGGGGTCCTGGCTTATCTCGTCAAGCACGTGAATCGCGTTAGCCGCCCGCACGCCGGGGCTGAGGTTGGGGGCCCTGAGCTGGTTTATGGCCTCTGTGGCCACACGCCTTATGTTACGGGGCACGCTGGCGTCGTTCACTATTCGCATTAGCATGTTTATCGCGTTCCTTATCTTGGCCTCATTGTCGTATCCCGCTGACACTCCCATCACCCTACGCGTTGCTCCTGCACTACTGGACTAGTTTGTCGCAATGGGGCCTTTATTATTTGCCTTCCCATGACCAACTCCCATATTAGCCTGAATGCTGGCAAGCATTGGGTGGGCAGATAGGATGCTGACCGGCCTCCTGATGGCGCTGGCCGCCGGCTTCCTGTTCGGGGCCAACGATGTTCTTGTCAGGCTCGCCGCACTGGGCTACAGGAAGGAATATGTCCAGCTGATGAGCCTAGTCGTGGGAACGCCCCTGCTACTCCTAGCGGGGCTCGCCATGGGTGAGAGGTTCCCCCGCGGAGGAGAGGCGCTCGTGTACGCCTTGGTGGGCGTGCTCCACTTCGTGGTCGGGAGACACCTCATGTACACTGCCATACTAGGATTGGGCGCCTCGGCAGCAGCCGCGTCAACAGCGCCCACCGTTGTTCTAAGCGCCCTCCTCGGATGGATCTTCTTGGGAGAGAGGGTCTCCCTGCTCGTGGGAATCGCACTTGTGCTGGCCTTCTCAAGCGTGCTCCTTGCGGCACTGAGGCCCTCGGGGACTGAGATGCAGGGGGTGGGGAAGAAGATCGGTGTCCTGGCCGGCTTGGGCGCGAGCCTCGTATTTGCATCAACGGCTGTCCTGATACGGTCGGCCAACCTGTCTGGGGGCTCTCCCGTCTTGGGCGCTGGCATATCCTACGCTACTGCGCTTGCGGTCTTCGCGCCACTGGCTGTGGCCCTTGGTGGGATACGGGATGTCCCCGGTGGGAGGGCCCCCCACGGAGCGCTCGCCTTGCTGGGCCTCCTGTCATCCGCTGTCGTCGTAACGGTAGCCCAGCTTCTCAGGTATCTTGCGCTCAACATGGTCCCCGTGGCTCAGGTGTCTCTACTCATAAGCCTTTTCCCCCTCCACGCTATCCTGGTCT
>JALWDA010000190.1 GCA_027014955.1 Desulfurococcales archaeon
CCCCCGCGCGCCGAGACGAGGCCCAGGGAGGGCGGGGGCCCAGCGACGCCGGGTCGTCTAGCGGCCAAGGATGCGGGGCTCTGGACCGCCCCGCCCCCTGGCCCCCTTCTTCCCCGGTTCTAGTCACCTGGGTTGACCCGGTGGACCTGCGAGTTCTCAGGTGAGGTTACCTCCCGCTTCCCTGGGAGGGTTTTTATACTAGTTTTTGCAAAAAAATACTGGGAAACCAACTAGTTAACCTTACAAAGGGTGTTCTAACAAAACCCCCGCCCCGGGAGGTAACAATGACCGCGACCGCCTCAACCCGCTACGACAAGCCCGTGTTCAAGCAGGGATATCGGCTCACCTACGTGAGGAGGGGGGACGGCGAGGTACTCGGCGTGCTGGTGGAGGGGCCCCGCCTCCCCCGGGCCCTCTACATACCCCGCTCTCCCGGGCCCGGCTTCCGGGTGAGGCTCCCGGAGGGGCTTAAGAAGATTCTCCGGAAGGAGGGGTTCGAGCTCGAGTAGCCTTCTCTGGGTTAAGGTGCTTTCCTACTTCTCCCCCAGTGACCTCAGGTAGATGGGGGCCAGGAGTATTCCCAGGAACCCTAGGTTACCGATGACCTGTGTGAGGCTTATCACCCCCTGGGCCTCCAGGGAGACGATTGTGTAGCCCAGCGCCTGCACGCCTAACAGTGCAAGGAACTTGCCCATGCTTGCATTGGACAGCACCATGGCGCTGACTGCCTGGAAGAGGCTGTAGAGGCTCTTCCGGTAAAGCTGGTAGAGGGTGTGCCCCTGGAAGAGCACATCGTGGTATATGGGCGCCAGGGGCACGAGTACCCCCAGGCTCTCCAGTATACCGAAGCCAAAGCCCGTCCAGGCTGCCCGGTCTTCCCCCCGGCCGTGGACCAGTAGGGTTATGGCGGTCCTCTGGACGAGTGCTAGGAAGAGGCCCTGGGCGACGGCCGTTGCAAGGGGGCTCCCCGGCCACTCCAGGTGGGGCAAAACCTTGTTAATCAACCCAATGGATAGTATCGAGGCAGCCAATCCCAGCGCCATGTCGCCCAGGAACAGGCGCCCCCCGCTGACCACCAGCACGAACACCAGGGGGACCACCACCCCCGCGACAAGAGCCACAAGCAGCACGCTCAGCATCTCCATGCCCCGGCCCCAAACATAGCTTCATGTAGGAGAACGGTTTAAAGGAGAAAGGGCCTTGGAGTCACCCGTTAAGGTGCTTGACCTGGGCCTCGCCCACCCCAGCTACGCCCTCGCCCTTGAAGAGCGACTCGCAACACGGGAGAACCCCCCGCTCGAACCCGTGGTTGTCAAGTGGAGGAGCCCCGCCCGATGCTACGTGCACGGGAGGGGGAGGCCCCCCACCGCCGAGCTCGCTCAGGTGCCCAGGGAGGCCTGCGTGGTTGAGAGGTTCACAGGCGGTGGCACGGTTTACCTGGACGAGGGGGTACTGTGCATAGGGGTGACCCTCCCCACCAGGGGGCCGGCGCGGAAGGACGTGGGGGTCCTCTACGAGGTGTTGCTCCAGGCTATCCTGGACGAGCTGAACAGAAGGCAATGTTGCTTCGAGAGGCGAAACACCAACGATGTGGTCTTCCGAGGTTGGAAGGTCATGGGCACGGCGGGGGCCATTCGCTCGAGGGCCTACCACCTGCACTTCACGGTGCTGCTGCACGCTGACCTCGGGTGGGGGCTTCGATGGTACAGGCCCCTGGAGGAGCTCATGCGCCTCCACAGGGGCTGGTCTATTGACCCGGTGAAGCACCGTCCCCGGAACCTCTACGAGCTGGAGCCCCACGTAGGCTGGTCGGGTCTGGTGATGGAGAGCGTGGTGGAGGCGGTGAGCCGCCTGGGCGAACTGCTCTAGGCTGGAGGGGGGTTGTCGTTTTTACAACGTGGAGTGGGGTTTGGTGGGATTGTTACACTGTTGTGGGCTCTTTTGTCACAATAGTTACATACATACCATTTATGCAAAGGCGCCCCCAAGACAATCTCCCAGATTTTACATTTCCCCCATACACCGTTACACGCTCGCCCTGACTAGCATCTAGGGTGTCCGCCTGCATGACCGAGCTTGAGCTCTACCTTAGGGAAGACCCCTTCCAGGCCTACGACGCCTCCAGCCTCCGCGAGTCCCTGGAGGAGGCCCTGGGCCTCTACAGGCTCCTCGACCCCCAGGGGCGTCTCACGCCCCGGGGAGAGCAGGAGGCAGGGCTCTTCGACAATGGCCTAATCCTCAGGATTTTTGACCTTATGGTCACCGCCCGCATCCTGGACGGGTGGCTCCTCAAGCTCCAGAGGATGGGCAAGATAGCCCTCTACGCGCCCAGCAAGGGCCAGGAGGCAGCCATGGGAGCCAGCACCCTCGCGCTTGAGCCCGTTGACTGGATCGTGACCATGTACCGGGACCTCCCCGCGTTTCTCGCGAAGGGCATCCCCATAGGAACCATCCTGGACCGGTTTATGGCGAACGCTGATGACCCCTACCGGGGCAAGGAGATAATCGTCCTGGGGAGCAAGAAGCACCGGGTCCTCCCCGGCGCCATAACGGTAGGGAGCAGCGCACCCCTGGCCGCGGGCTTCGCCCTAGCCTCAAGGA
>JALWDA010000191.1 GCA_027014955.1 Desulfurococcales archaeon
GGGATAGCTCGACCATCATGTGCCCCGGGGTGTGACCGGGGGTGTGCCGGGGGGTGAGGATGCAGTTGCCCAGCCTCCTGGCCCCCTCCAGGGGCTGTATGCGGGTGTTGCTGAGGAGCTCATCGTAGGCCGCCGCGAGCCGCTGGAGGGGGTGGTGCTCTTGGATCGACCTCGCCTCCTCGGTGGGCATGCCGTGTTCACGGTAGGCGTCTAGGATGGGCTGTAGGAGCCCGGGGACGCCTTTCTCTATGAGGGCCTTTTCACGAGGGTCCATGAGTAGGGGGGCGCCCGTCAGGTCCTGTAGGAGGGGGGCTAGGCTGAGGTGGTCGACGTGGAAGTGCGTGGCTATCATAGCCCGGAGGTTCTCGAACCGGAGGCCGCTGGCCCGGGCCTGTTTCACGAGGTCGTGGAGGGAGCGTGCGCTATAGTAGCCGGGGTCGATGAGTATCCAGTCTCCCCCGGGCTCGGGCTCTATGGCGTAGGAGTTCACGTGTCCTAGGCTCTTTATGGGTATTGTTTGTCTGAGCGTGTGTATCCGGCACATCCGCGGCGCCCCTGGGGGCATGTATGGTGCTTGGAGGGTTATTTGCCTGTGGTCCTGGAAACGGATAAATACCTCGGAGTCCGAGGTAATGGGTGGTGGTGCCCATGCAGGGAGAGGACATGCTCCTCACCACCCTCGAGAACCCCCCGGGCTACAGGGTGGTGAAGCTCCTGGGCATAGTGAGCGCGAGCAGCGCAAAGGCGAGGCACCTGGGAAGGGACATAACGGCGAGCATACGCAACATCCTGGGCGGCGAGGTCAAGGAGTACACCGAGCTCATGGCACAGACCCGGGAGGAGGTGCTCTTCAGGCTGGTGGAGCGGGCGCGGGAGAGGGGCGCGAACGCCGTCCTGGGGGTGCGGATAACAACCTCTATGATAATGCAGGGCGTGGCCGAGATAATGGCCTACGGTACCGCTGCGATAGTGGAGCCCGAGGAGCGCTGACCCCCGAGGGTGACCCCAGACTATGGAGCTCTCCCTCCTCCTGCTGACCCAGCTGGACTGGGGTAAGGTGCTACCACCCCTCACGATAATCATCACCATGGGCGTGCTACTACCCCTACCAGTCGCGCGACTTTTGGAACCCAGGCAGACTCCCCGGGGAGGGCGGCTGGTCGCCATCATAACCGGGGTGGGCCTGCTCATCGTGACCCTCCTCGTACAGCCCCTCCTGCAGAGGCTCCCCCAGGAACTGGGCCTAGTCGTCTCCCCCACCCTCCTCCTAGCCTACCAGGCCCTCGTCTCGGGCCTGCTCCAGGAGGGCCTAAAGCTATCGGCTCTCTCCCACCCCCCTCTATCCCGCAGAGCCGCCTACCTGGGCCTGGGGTTCGGGTGGGCGGAGGTCCTCCTAGTGGTGCTACCCGTCCTCGTAGTGAGCCAAGCAACCCTGAGGTCCATGGGTCTCCCCGGGCCCAGTTCTCTGGAGCCCTACCTGCTCTCGGGGTGGGAGAGGCTGAACGTCACCCTCTTCCACATGGCGGGCGCAGTCCTCCTATCCATCGCCTGGGCGAGGCGGGTGGTGAGGTGGCTCTCACTCTCGCTAGTCCACGGGGTTGTCAACATGGGTGGAGTGGTGGCGATACGGGGGTATGGGGTTGTCGAGCCCAACCCCCTGGTGGTCTTCTACGCGGCGCTGACCCTTCTAAACCTCTTCCTCCTACTAAAGGCGCGAAGGCTCCTACTGGGGGCGGGGGCCTAGGATGGGGGAGAACAGGTACGTGGAGAACGGGTTCGCCTCAGGGCTCGCAGGGGGCCTGGCGCTGGCAGGGGTTACACTGTACCAGCTGGGGCAGCTGGAGGAGGGTGAGCTCAGTAGACAGATGCTGGAGGCCGGGGTCCCCCAGGGCCTGGCCGGGGCCCTCGCGTCATGGCTGCTGGACAGCCCCCTGGCTCCCATCATCATCATGGCTTCGTCCTTGGCCCTATTGGGCATCCTGGGCGTCTTGATAGGCTGGCTGCACGAGTATCTTGACAGGAGGCTCTCACGCCTCCCACCCCCTGCCACGGGCCTGCTGGCGGGGCTGGTTCTCGTTGCCCTCCTCGTGGTCCCCAACCTGGCGATGGGGGCCCCGAGGGGCAAGGTTGTTGCCAACACCCTTGGGGGACTGGCCTATACGCTTACTCTAGCCGCTCTCGCGGCGTTCAGGAGCCCCAGAGCTGTTAGGGGAGGCGAGGGGCCTCGGTACTGAGAAGGGGGGACCGGGGGCACGAGAGGGCCCTGCGCAAGCTCCTCAAGGACCTGAGGACGGGGGTTTACGGGTACGTGATACTCTCCCGCCTCGACCGTGGGGGCCCCATGCATGGATATGCCCTGCTCCAGCTCCTACAGAGGGCACCGGGGGGAGCCCTGGCCCCGAGCGAGGGCACATTGTATGAGGCGCTAAAGACCCTGGAGGGGCTGGGGCTCCTGGAGTCCTTCTGGGGCGTCGAGGAGGGCGGGAGGAGGCCCCGGAAGTACTATAGGATAACAGAGATGGGCAGGAGGGTACTGGGGGAGCTGAGGCCCCTTGCCCGCGAGATTGCCCGTATAC
>JALWDA010000192.1 GCA_027014955.1 Desulfurococcales archaeon
CGGAGGAGAAGAGGGGGAGGGAGGAGGTACTAGCCTAGCCCCATAAAGACCCAGGGGGCTGGACACGGTATCCAGGGGGTGTCTGGTTGGACAGGCAGGCGCAGGCCCTCCTCGAGAGGGCCAGGCGGGGACAGCTAAGGGCCATAGGGAGGCTCCTAACCCTCCTAGAGCACCCCGACGAGAGGAGCCTCCAGCTCCTCGAGGAGCTGACCCGGGGCGAGCCGAGGGCTCACGTGATAGGGGTAACAGGGATACCCGGGGCGGGGAAGAGCACGCTGGTCTCCCAGCTTATAGCAGAGTATAGACGCAGGGGGCTGAGGGTGGGGGTCCTGGCGATTGACCCCTCGAGCCCCCTGAGCGAGGGCAGCCTAATGGCTGACAGGCTCAGGATGCAGAGACACGCCACCGACCCGGGTGTCTTCATAAGGAGCCTGGCCTCCAAGGGGCTTCTGGGGGGCCTTAGCTTAGCGGCTCTAGCGATGGTGGAGGCCCTCGATGCCTTCGGGTATGACAAGATAATCGTGGAGACGGTGGGGGTGGGGCAGGCGGACGTTGACATACTTGACGTGGCCCACACAATCCTCGTGGTAACCATGCCCGGGGCGGGCGATGACATACAGGCCCTGAAGGCCGGGGTCATGGAGATTGGGGACATCTACGTGCTCAACAAGAGCGACAAGCCCGAGGCCGAGCAGACCCTCGAGTTCATGAAGTTCGCCCTAGAGGCCGGTACCGTATCAGCGCGCCATGGGTGGATGCCCCGTCTCGTCAAGACAAGCGCTGTCCAGGGCACAGGCATACCCGAGCTAGCCGATGCCATTGAGGAGCACCGGGGCTTCCTGGAGGAGAAGGGCCTCTTCGCCCAGAGGGTGGAGGACCGCAGGGTCAAGCTTGCACGCCTCTATGCGAGAAGCCTCGTGGACGGCATAGTGGAGGAGATTGTGGGCGAGAGAAGAGCCGAGATTCTCGAGACCCTGAGGAAGAGCCCCGACCCCTATCGGGGTATCCTGGGCCTCGTTCTAGAAGAGCTTCGCATGAGGCTCCAGAGACTATAGACCAGGTCTACGGAAGGCCACTCCCATAGACGTATAGAGAGTGGTGGCATAAGGGATATTTCCCCGTGGGCTTCACGCATTAGCTTGACCCCGAATTTAAAACGGGTAGCTGGATGTCCACGTTGTAAATGGGATATGGCGGTGGAGAGGGGATAAATTGTGTCAGGAGGCGCTATTTTCAGCATAGAGTTCAGGGTCCCTTGGGTGGACACGGACGCGGCTGGGGTTGTCCACTTTTCTAACTACTTTAGGTACTGTGAGAGGGCTGAGGAGGAGTTCTTGGAGAGCCTGGGGCTCCGCTACACGGACCAGGGTTGGGGTGACAGCGATATATGGTACCCTAGGGTGCACGCTGAGTGCGACTATCGATACCCCCTCTGGTACGGGGATCGGGCGCGCGTCGAGATAGTCTCCGTAACCCCGGGTAGGCGGAGTTTGGAGTATCGTTTCCTCATAAAGAACCTGACCCGGGGCAGGTTGTCTGCGGAGTGCCGTGTCGTGGTGGTTAGCGCGAGCAAGAGTAGGTCCAAGGCAGTAGAGCTGCCCAGGGTTCTTCTTGAAAGGCTCGGCGAAGTGACGGGGGAT
Source organism: Desulfurococcales archaeon (assembly GCA_027014955.1). Taxonomy (GTDB): domain Archaea; phylum Thermoproteota; class Thermoprotei_A; order Sulfolobales; family Fervidicoccaceae; genus JALTXS01. The sequence continues at coordinate 1,641 of JALWDA010000192.1, forward strand.
AAGGGGAGTACAGGTTAAGTTGTAGTGGATGCGCGTGTTTTGGTTTAGTAGGCTCTTATTGTGGCATGTATTCCTCTCGGGGTTATCCGCATGTCTTGACGTGTGCTTTGGACAGTTTTTGGCTAATAGAGGGCTTTCGATTTTTAAATGGGTGTACATGGATGGGCTCTGTACATCTGGTACTCTTACGATTATTCGAAGCAGGGTTAAATACATGGTGTATACAATAATGATTACAGGGTGTAATCAAAGTGTCTGACGTAGTGTCTTTCAGGGTTCCGAGAAAGCTTAGGGCCAAGATGAAGAAGTACCCCATAGACTGGAGCAGCGAGGTCAGGAGGTTCCTTGAAGAGAGGGTGCGGGGCCTGGAACTCCTAGAATTGCTCGATGAGATAGAAAAGAGGGCATCGCAGCGGAAAGTCCAGGTGGACTCGACAACACTTATCAGAGAAGATAGGGAGAAGCTATGATCGTCCTGGACGCGTCCTTCCTAGTAAAGTTGGTCATCACGGAAGAGGGCTCTGACAAGGCACGCAAACTTATGCGCCAATGGGTTTCTAGTGGCGAGCACCTCGTAGTAACGGAGCAGGCGCTCTTGGAGGCATTGAACGCCATTTGGAAACACAGTGTCAAAACAGGCGAGATCGGTGAGAAGGATGCGCTTGACGCAGCTGAAGACCTCATGGCGCTATGGAGTAAGCTCTATGTAATACCGATAAGCGGTACGGTCAATGAAGCGATTAGGCTGGCGATGGAGGAGAGGATAACGGTTTACGACGCCGCCTATCTAAGTCTAGCGATGTCGAGAAACGCGGGACTGGCGACCTTTGACAAGAAATTATCGAAAGCCGCTTCCCGAAAAAAGGTGATGATAATACCTTAACACGGTCATATGTCATTTCGTTGCTAAACGACTTTTGGCTCGCCAAGCGGATAATCCATCTAGAAACTAGAAAGAGGGTCACGGGATTGAAGAATCCCCCAGGGAGAGCCTGGCCCACTCAACCATACCCAGTCCAACACTGGCCACCATCAAAAGAACCATGGTTTTGAAGGCAACCAGGGCGAGCTCGACCCTACCGCTCACAAATGCTCCCAAGAAATTCACGAATGTGAACCCGCTAATGACTAACACCACTAGGAGCATGTAAGCCAGCTGATAGTGTCCCAGGAGGAGGTTGGCACCATAGGAGCCAAAGGCATAAGCATAGAGGGCTATCATAACAGTATAACTGGAGAGAAGCATTATGGTTAGCCCCCCGGTAATCGTATTGTCCCCATATGCTCTCACCAGGAACTCTATGGTACCCCCAGAGCTCGGGTAGCGGGAGGAGAGCTTGGCATAACTGTAGCTTGTCATGAGAGCCACCAGGCCCGCGAGCAGGAAGGCAACAGGTGCCGCACCTCCTGCAAGCTCAAGGCTGAGCCCCAGGGTAGCAAAGATGCCGCCTCCAATCATGCCGCCAACTCCAATACTGAAAACCTCCCAGAACCCCCAGACGCCCGCCATGGCCCAAAATGTGCACCCAATTGCTTTATCTTCGTCTGGGGATAATAGATATACAAATAACACTTGATAATTGTCGTGTCGAAACCAGCACGCCACCTCACGGGCAGGGCTCAGGAGGGTTAAGCGTGGGCAAGGAACCTGAGGCTTTTCTGCATTCCGGTGATAGGCTCATACGCTTATCCAAGCCCAGGCTCGCACCTGAAGATGAGGTAGCCCTGAGGTTTGCCCAGGTCATCGAAAACTTGGGCATTAGCTATGTTGTGGTTGCTGGCTATGTTGCCATCTTGTTTGGTAGAGGTAGGAGGAGCGACGACGTAGATTTCATACTGGAGGAGATTTCTGAGGACGCGTTTGTCGAACTCTGCCGGTTGGCTGGTAAGGAGGGTTTCTCGCTAATGCAGGGAGATGTAGCTTCTGTTGAGTCCCTTAGAAGAATGTATCGCGATTACCTAAGGGAAGGATACGGGTTGAGGTTCATGTACAAGGACATTGTTATACCCAACGTGGAGGTGAAGATGGCTAGTACAGCGTTCCACAGGCACGCCTTAACAAACCATATTAAGGTCGTGCTCAACGAACGGTACACGTTAAGAGTGTCACCATTAGAGCTTCAGATAGCCTACAAGCTTTACCTGGGCTCTGATAAGGATGTTAGCGATGCTGTTTTCATGTATACTCTTTTCAAAGAACATCTTAACCCCGGAGAACTGAACCGATGGTGCAGAGAACTAGCTGTAGATTGTAGTATACTGGGTGGTATCTAATGGTTGAACAGAACCCAGGAGACCTGGAGGAAGAAAGGCGAAGGAACTTAGAAGACCTTATACGCCAGGCACGATGGGAGGCCGAGATGGTAAAGAAGCTGGGGCCAAAATGGTTCGAGATGAGAGACGAGTGGCTCTACCGGGCACTAGAGGCTGATAGGGAGGCGTGGAAAAACCCAGAGGTCAGAGAGGCTCTGATTAAAGCCATTACAAGCAAACCTAGTAAACAAGAGCGAGCTAATGTCAAATAGACAAATAATACTGGGGAATAAACCAGAGGCGCAACGTAGCAAATAGCTGGTTGATTAAATTCATATATTTAAAGAAAGTATAGCACAATTAATATATACTATAATAAAAATACTAATCTATTCTCTCATTTCTCATTTTAATTGAACAACCTGGTATCTTTGCAAGTCTAATTGAAAACGTGTTTGATAAAGCTGGAAAGGAGGTCTAGGCACAAAATAGGGGACAATAACTGTCTCATTTGTTAATTGTAGAGTAAAACACTGGAGGATGTCATGTGTTGAGGTTGGTGTACGTGTCTAAAATAATATAGTTATAGAATTCAATGCAGCGCACGACTACAAGTTAGAAAGGGATAGCTCAGATTGGAAGAAATCAATGCATAACGGAATAACAGGGTTGCGTGATAAAGACGAGTCCTCAGATAATGTTCCCACTTTTGGGTTCCTACTCCTTTTTATGGCAGAATGGTAAGCGGCAAATAGTACCTTGGGTTGCATGGTCTCCTTCAAAACGTTTCCAAAGGAGTTGACATAACGCAAATGAGCATGGCAGGTCGCAAACTAGAAGGTCATCTAGTGGCCTCGATTGGAAGTTGAACACTCTGCATCGATGAAGGACCTTGTAATCGAAAAATAATTGTAATGGTGTTGCAATCAATATTTTCAATCTTTTATAAGAGTATAGTTTGAGAAGACCTGTAACCCTCGTTTACCGTGAATACCTCCTAGTATTCATGTGATTGTGCAAGGGATTCAACACTACTACCTCGTCAATCAGGGTTCTAGGTGAGCAGGGTGCTATTAATTCCCTCTTTTACCGCGACTCCGTGCAAGCGCTTATCCGCTACAAGAAAATCCGTAGACTTAACTAACTTTGCAGACTCTATTTGAATAGCATCCGCCTGGTATACGTGGTGCTCTTCGACAATTCTCCATGACCCCTGGAGAACCCTCATCCTCAATGGTACTAGAAGCAATTGGCCAAGCCTAAGGAGCCTCCTGGTCTCTGACAGGAACCTTTTCCGTGTCAGAAGGTATTCCCTTTCCCCCAACCTACCCGTGTTTCTTGCCTTGTCTAGAATTCCCAGGATTTCACCCACGTTCCATACGTTGAAGGAGAGCTTGACTTCACCGGACAATGCCATTATATACATTCTTCTGACAATATCACTCCCCGGTTCCTTAACATATCGTTTTAAAATGGCACTACTGTCCATGTATACGATTCGCTCTGTCATCTCTAGCTAACCTCACTAAGTCACTTATGGAATCTTTTGCCTCAACGGGCTCGAAGTCCAGCGTGTTGTCCTCCTCCCCTAGGTATGATTTGTCCAAGAGAGCCTCTGCAACCTCGTCTTGTATAAGCTCCTCCAGTAGGCTGCTTACTTCGATTCTTCTCCTTGTCGCATGTAGCTTGAATTTTTCCCACAGTTCTTTATCAACATAGATGCTAGTCTTCACCTTGGCCATGCTACCACCCTGAATGCCTTCTTGACACATATACCGGTCTAGGTATATAGGTATTTTGGTAGCTAAGAAGGTCTTAGGAGCCACATTTAGACATAGGCCCACTTGCACAAAACAAGCATTTCAGTGACCTTCCACGTGATTAAATCAAAATAATTATTTAACAAAACGTTGAGGGGGACAAACTCAAATACAGTAGCATGATAATTTGGCTAATTTACCAGTGTAACTCTCTCAGCCTTCACCTTATAGTTAATGAAGGTATTAAAAAATGGTATGGGATGATAGCCGTGGCTCATCGAGCGCTACCAAAGGGAGCTCCGCCATCACCCTACTTAAAGCCCCGGCTCAATTAAGGCATGCTTGGCCGGAATACCTAAGAGTGGGATTTGCGGTCATGAGACCCAGCATTGGGATGCTGGTCGTCTTACTAGTGTCCTCCTTGGGTGTTATTTTAGCACATGTACCCCTGGGAAAACCTGTAGTGCTCCAGGCTAAGAATAAGCTTGGCATGGGAGGCTCTTGGGCAGCTTGACACTCTGTCAGCAATTCGCTAGGTTAGGAAGGCTGTGGCGAGGGAGCTGAACGTGTGCCAATTCTAGCGGCTTTGACGAACTGGTTGATATGTATGACCAGCGTCCTGTCGCGGGAATATAGGTTATCACAGGGGATCATGTTAACCGGGGGGTTAACACCCCGGGTTAGAGCTCAAAAGAAACAAGCTTGGGCTCGGTGAAGTTGAGCATGGTTACACGGACACCCTCTCTGCCGCCGACGCCGCTTAGCTTCACCCCTCCGAAGGGGAGGGCGTCCCAGCGGAGCCGGGTGGAGTCGTTCACTATCACCGCCCCCGCCTCCAGTGCCTCGGCGACTCTCAGGGCCCTCCTTAGGTCACGTGTGAACACCGCGGCCTGCAGGCCGTAGGGGGTTCTGTTTGCCAGCTCTATGGCCTCCTCCTCGCTCTTAAAGGGTACTATGGGAGCCACGGGGCCGAAGACCTCCTCAGAGAACGCGTGGGCGTCGGGGGGCACGTCCTTGGCTACCGTGGGCTCCACGAAGTATCCCTGCAGCTCGCCGGGTATCCTGCCTCCCGCTATTATCTCGGCGCCCCTGTTCCTGAGGTCCTCAATGACCTCCAGCATCTCCCTCTGAGCATCCCGGGATATAACGGGGCCCATGTCGGTCTCCTCGCTCGTCGCAGGACCCAGCCTGAGGCCCCGGGCGAGCTCCGCCATCCTGCGTGAGAACTCCTCGTAGACCCCCTCCTGGACTATGAACCTCTTCCCAGCGTTACAGTTCTGGCCCGCGTACTCGAACCTAGCCCTAACAGCTGTCCTCACAGCCTTCTCCAGGTCAGCATCCTCGAAGACGATAAAGGGGTCGCTCCCGCCGAGCTCCATCGCAATCCTCATCCCCCTCCCCACTGCCTTTGAGGCGAGCTGCAGCCCCACCTCTGTGGAGCCCGTGAAGGTGAGGCCCCTCACGCGGGGGTTGGTTAGGAGCTCCTCCCCCACCACGCTGGCCTTCCCCGTGACAACGCTGAGAACCCCCCGAGGGAGGCCAGCATCGTAGAGTATGCGCGCGAGCTCGATGGCCGATAGGGGCGTCGAGGCACTGGGCTTCACCACCACCGTGTTGCCCACCGCCAGGTTAGGAGCAACCTTGTGAGCCATACTGTTTAGGGGGAAGTTGAAGGGGAGTATCGCGGCAACCACGCCCAATGGCTGCCTGTATTCCATGACCCTCCTCCTCTCGTTCCCCGGGGGATACTCGTAGTAGTCCACCCGGTGCAACCGTCCCTCAAGCACCAGGTGGGCCTCCCCCGCCGCAATGCGGAACACGCTTATAGCCCTCAGAACCTCCACCCTAGCGTCCCTAATGGGCTTACCCGCCTCCCTTGCAAGAAGGAGGGCCAGCTCCTCCCTCCTCTCCTCCATTATGCCTGCGGCCCTCTCCAGGACCCTAGCCCTCTCCCTCAAGCTCATTCGGGAGAACCTGGCGAAGGCCTCATCCGCGGCCTCTATAGCCCCCCGGACCTGCTCCCGCGAGAGGGCGTAGACCTCCTCGAACACCTGGCCCGTGGAGGGGTCCTCCACAGGAAGAGTCTCCCCGCCCTCTATGGGCTCCCCTCCGAGAATGGGCTTGACAGGCAAAGTAAGGCACCCCCGATGAAGAACCTCTCTACAATAAATTAATTACGAGCCCCCTAATACTACCTCCGCCCCCGGCCTATAGGAG
>JALWDA010000193.1 GCA_027014955.1 Desulfurococcales archaeon
GCCCCAGCCCCTCCGCCTCCCCCGGGGGCTCAGCGTCCTATACATTCCCCTCAAGAGCACCCACCACATCCCCCAGGAGACCCTGGAGAGCCTCCACGATCTTCTCGAGAAAAAGGGCCTTCGGCGCCCCGTGCTCACTGCGACCGTCCAGCACCTCGACGAGCTTCCCCGTGTGAGTGAGTATCTGGAGAGACGGGGCATGGAGCCCATAGTCGCCCGGGCTCCCGGGAGCCTCCCCGGCCAGGTGATCGGCTGCGACTATAGAACGGGGACGCCTAGCGTGGGCCACGACTCAGTGGTAATAGTGGCGGGCGGGGTCTTCCACCCCCTGGGGCTCGCCCTCTCCACGGAGAAGCCCGTGTTCCAGGTCGACCCCTACAGGCTTGCGGTGGAGGACCTGGGCCCCCTTAGGGAAAAGTGGCTCAGGAAGAGATACGCTGCCATATACAAGGCCCTCGACGCTAGGGTCTGGGGAGTGTGGCTGGGCTCCATGACGGGCCAGTACAGGAGGGCCCTGGCCGACGCGATTGAGAGACTCATAGAGCAGCGGGGGGGAGAGTGGGTAGAGTTCTACTCCCGCACCGTTACCCCCAGGGAGCTCAGGGCGGTGGACACTCACCGGATAGACGCCCACGTTGTAACCTCCTGTCCCCGCGTGCCCACGGACGACTTCACGCTCGAGGAGTACCCCAAGCCCGTGCTCTCGCCGGGAGAGGCCCTCATGGTGCTAAAACGTGAGCTCCAAAGGTACAGGTTCATGTGGTGAGCCCCCGGGTTCCAAGAGGGAGCTGGAGATACTTCTGGAGGCCGCGACGGAGGAGATAAGGGACCCCAGCGAGAAGCTCGAGCAGTACGCCACCCCCACCCCGATAGCCGCGGAGCTGGCGTGGATGCACAGGGGCTTGCGCGCACATGGCCCCCTGGTGGACCTGGGATGCGGGACGGGGAGGCTCCTAACCGCCTTCTCGATCACGCTTAGACCCCGGCTCGCCGTGGGTGTGGAACTCGACGCTCGCCTCGCGCAGAGGTGTCTCGAGTCCCTCAGGCTCTCCTGCATCTGGGCGGCCGCTGATGTGGTGGTGGGTGATGTCAGGAGCCCTCCCCTCCGGGAGGGCCTGGGTGCTCTCGTGGTCATGAACCCTCCCTTCGGTACCCGGATGAGGGGTCTGGACAGGGCTTTCTTCGAGACGGCGTTCACTCTGGGCACAAGGGTCCTCGCCCTCCACTACGACGACCCTGGTGTTGAGAGGTATCTGGACCGCCTGGCTTCTCGCAAAGGTTTTAGACTCCTGGGGAGGAGAAGGTATAGCATGGCGCTTCGCCCCACTCTGCCTCATCACAGGTCGAGGAAGAGGCTAGTGCCCGTGGCGGTATATGTGTTGGCGAAGCAAGGCCTGTGACCTAGAAGCGAGGCTGGCGGGGAAACCGGGTGAGGGAAGTGTCCAGGAGCAGTGCTGGCGGGGAGGACAACGTCAAGACGCCGGGGGACCCCCTGGCCGTCATTGAGGAGTATTTCCCAGGGGAGGGCACATACGTTGACGAGGAGAGGGGACTGGTGAGGGCCTCCAAGGTCGGCCGCTCCCTCTACGACTATGCCAACAGGGTGGTCAGGGTCACGGGGAGGCCCTTCAAGTACAGCGTCCCCCGGCCGGGCAGCGTTGTGCTGGCCTACGTGGGGAGCGTGAGGCCCGAGCTCGCCGTCCTGACCATAGTGGGCGAGTACGACAAGGGTGGGAACCTCCGCAGGATATCCTGGCCCCTGACGGGCATGCTCCACATAAGCCAGGCCTCCCAGGAGTATCTGAAGAACCTCTTCGAGGCATACGCTGTGGGCGACCTTATAAAGGCCCGTGTCCTGAGCGAGGAGAACCCCTACCAGGTAACCACAAAGGGCCCCGGCCTGGGCCTAGTCCTTGCAACGTGCTCTAACTGCGGCGGCGTGCTCCAACCCGACCAGGGCGGTTTCCTCAAGTGCGTTGAATGCGGCTCTAGGGAGAGGAGGAAAAACATATCCCGGGACTACATACGCTTGAAGAACCCCCGGCGACTGTAGGTGCAGGGATTGAAACGCAGGGTCAAGGTAAGGATCCCTCCCGGCGTGGGCCTGGAGAGGTTCCTCGACGAGCTCATGGCAGCCATACAGGCACAGTACGCTGGGTACGAGGTTAGGGGGGACCACGTTCTCCTAACCCTCGTGGGCGACCCCGCCAGCCTGGCCCGGAGCCAGTATGCTATTAAGAGGGTCATGGCAAGGTTCCGGGCAGAGGCAGCAAGCAGCCTCGAGGGCCGCTCCATCGTGCCCAAGTCGGAGGTGGCCCGGGTTCTGGGCAGGCCCGTGCCCCTGGACCTTCTGAAGGACCTTCTCGAGCTCATGGGCGTCCGCTATTCTGAGGGGGAGGAGGAGCTGGTGGTTGAACTGGGCCTAGAGGAGCTTAGGAGGATGGCTGAGGAGCTTTTCCAGAGGTACGAGGCGAGCCGGGAGCTGTTCGCGGGGGTGGCGAGGAAGGTGGCCTCCCTCGTGTCAATGGTGGAGGGCAAGGGACTGGACCAGGTGTTCGCGGAGGCCCTAGAAAGGGGGGTTATGCAGAAGGGGGAGGACGGGAGGGCCAGGCTCCGCGTCCACAGGGAGAGGGCCCTATCGTCGCTCCTGGGAGTCCAGGATGGCAGCGGGGGCGGGCATTGGTAACAAATTTTACGCCCCGTGCCACAGGGTTTTAAACACGCGGGTCCATGAGGAGGAGGCGGTGCTTGTTGGAGGTAAGGGTGGTGTCCAACAAGGAGCGGGAGCTCGAGCTGGAGGTGCGGGGAGAGAGCCACACCCTGGGCAACCTGATCGCCAAGGAGCTGCAGTCCATGGAGGGGGTTGAGCTGGCCTACTATGAGATACCCCACCCCCTGCAGGACAGGATGATTATATACGTCAAGACCCGGGAGGGCCTATCCCCGCTGGAGGCCCTCAACAGGGCCCTCTCATCCATTGAGGAGACCCTTAACAGGCTGGAGGGAGACCTGTCAAAGGCCCTTGGAGAGGGCGAGGGGTGAAGCCCGAGTCCCGGAGGATGCTCGTATACGTGGGTAAGACCCTCGTAGTCTCAATAGTCCTCCGGGGGCGCCACGTGGACACGATGTGGATAAGCCCCCGCGGGGAGCCCCTGGAGTGGCTCGCCAGGGTTTCGGAGGAATCCTTCATTAGGGAGGTCAGGAGCGTAGTAATATACCCGCCCGAATCCCCCTGGTCCCGCGTGCTGGGCAGGGTCCTCGGCCCACAGATGGAGCCCTGGACAAGCGGCTCGGGAGTGCCGCGGCGGCTGGTGGACTTCGCCGCCACGCTGGACGCCGAGGCCACCCGCCTGCTGGAGGAGCAGGGCGGCTAGGGAGGTGTGGCCAAGGGTGAAGTTCTGCCCCAACTGCGGCACGCTCATGAGGCCCTCCAAGAGGGGTGGCAAGAGGATCCTCGTCTGCCCCAGTTGCGGTTATGTTGAGGACAGCGGCTCCCCCTCCTCGGGCTACTCCATATCAAGCAGGATAAAACACTCGCCCAAGGACAAGATAGTTGTGGTTGACTCGAGGCAGGCGGAGGAGAGCCTGCCCAAGCTCAGGGACCAGGTCTACTGCCCCAAGTGCGGTCACAACGAGGTCTACTACTGGGTGATGCAGACCCGGAGAGCAGACGAGCCCCCCACCCGGTTCTACAAGTGCGTCAAGTGCGGCCACGTGTGGAGAGAGTATGAGTAGGGAGGCAGCTGACTGCGACGACCTCCTGGAGATAGTGAGGAGGATGGCCGAGGAGCTAAGACAAGCCTACCAACGCACGAGCCCCCGGAGCTCCTCTTGGATACACGTGAGGAACGCCTATCTTCTTGCACTTGCCCTGGAGAGGGCCCTCGCGGGCGGGGACGCAAAAACAAAATACCACGCCCCCACTTAAGGAAATGATGCCGCCTTCTCAAGTCCCGGGAACGTGAAGGATAGGGGAGAGTGTGGGCCGTGAAGGCTAGGTTCACCGACGCCACCGTGTGGAGGTACGTGATAACTGGTATAAGCAAGGTCATCAAGGAGGGCGTTTTCAGGGCGGAGGAGGACGCCCTCAGGCTCAGGGCCATCGACCCCAGCCACGTGATAATGGTGGACCTGAACTTCCCATCAAGCGCCTTCAGCGAGTACGAGGCCAGCGGCGAGAGGATACCTGTCAACCTGGAGGAGCTGGCCAAGGTGCTCCGGAGGGCCCGCAGCAACGACGTGCTGGAGCTGAGGCTGGAGGGGAGCCTGCTGAACGTGTGGCTCCTCAGGGGGATGAAGAGGCGCTTCGGCATCCCCCTGATAGAGCTCGAGGAGGAGGAGCTGGGGGAGCCCCGGCTGGAGCTGAAGGCCAGCGCCAAGATGGCGGCGGACCACTTCAGGGAGGCTATAAGGGACGTGGAGATGCTGGGCGACAACCTCATACTATACACCGACGGCATGCGCCTGGTGATAGCGAATGAGAGCGAGATGGGCCGGGCTGAGGTGGAGCTTACCCGGGAGGCGGGTCTCCTCATGTCCCTCGAGTCGGAGGGGGAGCAGACCTCCACCTATAGCCTAGAGTACATGGAGAGCATACTCCCCGCCGCCCAGAAGGCCGACTTCGTCACCATACAGTTCGCCAACGACATGCCCTGCAAGATAACCTTCGAGCTCCCACAGGGCGGCTGGTTGTCAGCCTATGTCGCGCCCCGGTCAATCTAGCCAGGCCGCAACCCGCCTGCTGAGAAGCCTCTTCTCAGACTACTATAGGGGGGCCCGCCTGGAGCTGCCCCCCGATATGGAAAAGAGGGAGTTCGCCTTCCAGTACCTGGGCTCCCACACCTACCACCGCCACCTCTCGTTCAGGGACGAGAAGAGCCTCAGGGGCCACCTGGTCTCCAAGGCCCCCGCACACGCCTATTACTCCTCCGCCCTCTTCCTCTTCCCCGAGATACCCAACATGGAGGAGAAGAAGAGGCTGGGAAGCGACCTGATATTCGACATAGACGCCGACGACCTCCCACAGTGCACGGCAGTGCCCCGGGCCTACGTGTGCCTCTCCTGCGGCCACGCGTTCAGGGCCTCGGGCGTCAACCGGTGCCCCCGCTGCGGCTCGGGGGAGCTGGAGAACGTCGACACCCTGTCCCAGGACTGCATGGCACGGGCCCTGGAGAACCTCAGGAGGCTCCACCGCGTGCTATCCAAGGACCTGGGCCTCCCCCGGGCCCGGGCCTACTTCTCGGGTAGCAGGGGCTACCACCTCCACGTCGAGTGCGACGACAGGTGCCGCTCCATGGACTCGGAGGACAGGAGGGAGCTGGTGGACTACCTCAAGGGCACCGGGCTGGAGATCGAGCGCGTGCTGGGCCTTGGCTCGCGGAGGAGGCTCTCGAAGGACCTCCTAGTCCCCCAGCCCAGCGAGCCGGGTTGGAGGGGCAGGCTGGGGGAGGCCATCGCCCTCGCCCACGGGAGCCTGCCGCTGGGGACCACCCTCGCGCAGCTGGAGGAGATCGCGGGGGGGCGGCTGGACTGGGAGGTCTATGTAGAGAGGGCCCGGGTCCACGTTGACGAGAAGGTCACCATTGACGTGCACAGGCTGGTCAGGATACCTGGGAGCATTAATGGGAAGACGGGCCTCCCCGTCACTCGGGTGGACCTGGAGGCGGCCCCCGAGGAGGCGCTGCCCCAGTGCAGCTGGTCCCCCTTCAGGGAAAGGGTATTTTTGGTGAAAATGCTACACGATACACCCGGGCCCATCAGTATTTTCGGGGAGACGCTCAGGGCGAGGAGGGGCCAGCTCCTTAGGCTGGACGGGTGCGTGGCGGCCTACCTCCTCCTCAAGGGCCTGGCGGAGCCAGTTGCAGATAAGAGCTAGCGCGGGGAACCGGGAACATGGTGAGGCACCCCCTGTCCCTCCTGCTGTCCAAGGTGGCGGAGAAGCCCACCCTGGAGGACTTGGTAGAGCTCAGGAAGGCCCTCCTCTCGAGGATCGACGAGGTCTGCTCCCAGGGCCTGTACCCGACCCTGGCTCTCGACACCAAGGAGCTCTGCAGGGAGGCCCAGAGGGAGTCCGAGGAGACCATGAATGGGGCCGTCGAGAACGGCCTGGGAGGGGGGAGGGACGGCAGGGCCCTGGCCCTGAGGCTGAACGTGGCATCCTGGTGGGAGACCACGGGCGAGGAGCCCCTGGTCGCGCTCTTCATCGAAAAGCCCTTTTCTATTGAGGAGAGGAGCTTCTCGGCGGGCACCATCGCTGTTCTGAGGGCGGGCCTCGCCCGCCTCCTGGTAGAGCTGGGCCTCGCTCGACCGGTCGAGACCCGGAGGGTTAGTGGGGCCCTGTGGAAACGCTATTAAACCCATTCCCACCGAGAGTATAGGCAGGCGCTAGCCCAGGGAGTGCGAGAGCCTAGAGTCTGGAAGGTGTCCGCGTTGAAGGTGCCCAAGAAGATAAGGACTTACTGTCCCCGCTGCCGGAAGCACACGCCCCACACAGTAATGCTCTACAAGCCAGGGAAGAGGAGGGCCCTGAGCCTAGGCGAGAGACGGTACCGTAGGAAGCAGGAGGGCTACGGCTCTAAGAGGAGGCCCGAGCAAAAGAGGTTCGCGAAGACCACCAAGAAGCAGACCCTCAAGCTCAAGTGCGACGAGTGCGGGTACATTATACACAGGGAGGGCATTAGGCTGAAGAAGCTCGAGATAGTGGAGGTGGCCTAGAATGCTCTATGGTATGAAGAGGAGAAAGATACTCATACCCGAGCCCAGGAGCCGCTTCATACTCGTACGGTGCCCCAACTGCGGCAACGAGCAGGTCGTCTTCTCCCACTCAACCTTCCCCGCAAGGTGCCTCATCTGCGGCAACACCCTGGTCGAGCCCCGCGGGGGCAGGGCCAAGATAAAGGCCCAGATAGTAAGGGTCCTGGGCTAGTCACTGGCCCAACGCTTTTACCTTACCCGGGTACGCGCCTCACCTGGAGGGGACCCCCATGGTAATGAACCGCAAGGAGCTTCCCGACGCAAACGAGCTTGTCGTGGCCACGGTTAGGGAGATATTCGACTACGGGGCCTACGTGACGCTTGACGAGTACAACGACATGAGGGCCTACCTGCCCTGGAGCGAGGTCTCCTCCAGGTGGGTACGGGACATCAGGGACGTGCTCAAGGAGGGCCAGAAGATAGTAGTCAAGGTCATACGCGTTAACAAGAAGAAGAAGTACGTGGACGTGAGCCTCAAGAGGGTCTACGACAGCGACCGCAAGAGGAAGATGCTCGAGTTCAAGAGGAGGCAGAGGGCGGAGAAGATACTGGAGCTCGCCGCGAGCCAGATGGGTAAGACCCTTAGGGAGGCCTACGAGCAGGTGGGGTGGAAGCTAGAGGATTACTACGGTGAGATATTCGCCGGCTTCGAGCAGGCGGCCATGAGGGGAGAGGAGGCCCTCAGGGAGGCGGGGGTCCCCGAGGAGTGGATCCCCGTACTCATGAAGATAATACAGAAGCAGATAGAGGTCAGGAAGGTAAAGGTGGAGGGCACCGCTGTGGTCAGGAGCGAGAAGCCCAACGGCCTGGAGGTGGTGAGGAGCATACTCCTGGCCATGAAGAAGGCGGGAGACGGTGCCCAGGTGAGGGTCTACAGCATAGGCAGCCCCAAGTACAGGGTGGAGGTCATTGCCGACGACTACAAGCAGGCTGAGAAGACCCTCTCGCAGGCGGTGAAGAACGCGGAGAAGCTGGCCCGGAAGGAGAAGGCCCTCTTCCAGTTCAAGCGCGACTAGGCCAAGCGGTGGCTTCTTGAATGGTCTGGCTTCTCAGGAAGTGCCCCCGCTGCGGCAGGTACACCCTGCAGGAGACC
>JALWDA010000194.1 GCA_027014955.1 Desulfurococcales archaeon
CCTTTTACCTTCCCCAAGGCGCTCGGATATCTTGCCATAGTCGAACCTTATTAGTGTATGTGTCTCGTTGAAACCCCACTCGTTGGCTTGTATGTTTTCCACACCAGAGTATACCCACCCGGGTGGCGTGAGAGCTAGGACGACTTCCTCCCCCCTCACTACCAGGATTTTGACACTGCCTGGCCCATACTTGCCCCTAAGCGTTATGGTCAGACTATTATTCTCGACCGTTGCCGTTACATTAAGGCCTACCCTGCTCGTTGACACAAAGTAGAGTACAAGCGAAGGCCCACTCTCCTCTACAATCTGTGCTATCATGTTGGGCCTATATACTGTTCTGTTGGTAACGACTGCCTCTAGCTCACCTGCCACCCTTACACAGTAAAGGCTGTTTGGAGCCATGAGCGATATCCTTTCAACAACCCTCTTCTCCGGTGCTTTAATGTTTTCCAAAATCCTGTCAGCCACCCATGTTCCATCCTTTGGAGTGAACCAGTCTATGGGTATAACTAGCATGGTGTAGGGCAGGAGGAGCACGGGCTCGCGATGGGGGAGATGGGAGACCATATCCTGTATAACAGTCTCAGCATAGTGTGGGCAGTCCGCGTAAAAGCCCTGTAGCAATAGCCACTTCTCAACTTCCTCAAGGGCTTTCTTGAGTTCCTTGGGGCTGGGCCAGTAGGGGACGGTCGCGTTCCAGTGGCCATTCACTTCGTACACGAGGAGCCTAGTGCCTCCCCCATATACGTATAGTGTCGCCCTCTCTATCTCGTAGCCCGAGTATCTCCAGTGCCCGTAATAGTCAGTGGTAAGCTCCTGCGGATATGGGTCTGGCGCGGGTTCTATGAGTAGCACGCTTCCGTTTATGAGGGCACCTGCGGTATAGTGTATGCTTCCGTCGCTGAGGACTATCTCCGCGAACAGGGGATGCTCAATCTCACCGCTTGCCTCCAGGAGGGCTATTTCGAGAAGGCCCCAGTCTTCAGAGTCGCCCCTTTTCAGGGCGAGTGTTTCCTCTGGCATGTACACGTACTGTTCTAGGCCCCTTTCTCCCGCGTCATACACGATGTTCTCATATACCCACTTTGCAATGTTCGTCATAGTCTCTTCTACTGTTTCTCCTCGGAGGCTCTTCCCCAGACCTTCTAGTCTGGTGGACTGGTGTAGAGCGCACATTATGCTATTCTCATCCAATATTGTAGACACAATGTTCTCGCAGGCTTCGTAGGGATTGACTTCAAGCACGATAGGCTGGCCAAGGGGGGTCTCTGGTGTCATGTAGGATTGTTTCTCAGTACGTTCCTCTTCTCCAGGCTCTACTATGGTTGTTACAGTACCTTCGCGTCTCTCCTGAGTAACCGTGGTCTCTTGGAGTGCGGGGGCACTACTGGTTGTAACGTCTTGCGTGGCCTGTTCTGTATCGGTTTTCATCAATGGACTGGACGTCGTGTTGGTATCATTTTGCATTGCAGTCTCAGTCTCCATGGCGGTTCCGCTTGCGGTACTGCTAATGGTCTCTCGAGCAATTTGGCTGGGAATTGTGGAGGTGACCGTTGACCCTATCTCCACAGTAGTGTTGTTCTTCCCCATTTCCGTTGCTGGTTCACGGACACCGGTTGGCTCGGGGTTCGAAAGCTGGCTGTCCTCGCCCTTGGCAGTGCTTTGAACAGCGAGGGGGCCAAGGGTGCTCGTCACGCTATCGTTTCTCTGTGATTCGTCCTGTTGCTGAGTCTCTGAAAACGTTTCTGTGGAGGAAACGGTGCTGGAAACCCTAGTTTGGCCCACTGATTCGTCCTGTAGGCTCACCTGAGTCTCTCCGCGCTTTATCACAAAGTAGTAGGCACCCAGGCCTGTGCCGAGGACGACCACGAGTAGTATGACGACAGCCAGCAGCCTTTGGCGCGGGCTCTCCCTGCTCTTCCCAAGATTATAGTCTTCGAACCCGTCCAGCGACTCCTCGTCAAGATAGGCCATGCCTGCTTACACCTGAGGGGTTAGGTGCCCGTAGTATAGAGTGGGTGCACTACTATACACATTAGGGGTCTTGATATAAAATGACTCCCAACCCCACCTGGTGACCCCAGTTGAGCGGGGAAGGCTGCAGGCTCGTGGAGAGGAAAATGATACATTGTGCCAACGAGCCATCCAAGCCCAGGGGAGTGGTCCTGCTCGACCTGGATGACACGCTTATAGACACGCTGGGGCTCTACCTGGGCCTAGTTGCCGACATCGTGTCCCGCTATACGGGGATGGATAGAAGCGATGTGGCTGGGAAGTACAGGGAACTTCTGGGCATGTCTTTCAGAGACCAGCTGGCTGCTATGGGGCTAGAGGGTGATTCCCTTGACCGGGCTTATAGGGAGTTCGTCGAGTCTAAGAAACGGCTTATGCAGAGCGCTAGTATGCCCGAGTCAGTGGTTAGGTTCTCTGAAAAGATGCGCTCAAGGGGGTTTGCCACAGTTATTTCCACTAACAACGAGTGCGAGGTGGTCTCAGTTATCAGGGGGATAGAGCACTTTAACCTAATACTATGTTACGATGGACACGGGCATAGAAAAGGAAGGCCCCACCTGGAGAGCTTGGCGAAGACGCTGGATGTACCCTTCAATAGGATGGTTTACGTGGGAGACGCGGACTATGATGTCCAGCTGTACAGTAGCCTAGGTATACCCTCAGTCAAGACGAAAGGGCTTTTCCGCGGGGGCGAGGCTGGGAGGATAGAGGCGATCGTGCTACGCTTGCTCGGAGAGAGGGGCTAGAAACCACTGCAGCACTCCTCAACAGAGTTACAGAGGGACTCAGCCACATCCTCGGGGATACGCCGGGCTAGGACCCTCGCCCTGCGGTTGTTAACCAGGGGGCCGTGTGGACGGAGGCCGCCGGAGAAGGTCTGGGGGATGTGGAGTAGCTCGTGGACCATGACCTTGGTTATCTCGCTACACGGGGTCTCCTTGAGGTTGTCGCACACGAGTTCTATGGTGTAGAGAGGGGGCAGGCTGTGGGCCTCCTGTATGGCCTTGGGGAGCCCGTACACGCGAG
Source organism: Desulfurococcales archaeon (assembly GCA_027014955.1). GTDB lineage: Archaea > Thermoproteota > Thermoprotei_A > Sulfolobales > Fervidicoccaceae > JALTXS01. Next base: position 3,040 of record JALWDA010000194.1, read on the forward strand.
CATATGCCCTTGTCCTGGCCCCGTGGCTTGCGATTATCCTTACCCTGCTTGGGTCTATGTATTCTGTGCCGATGGCGTTGATGATGGGGGCTAGGTTATCCTCGGCTTCAGGGCAGCGTTTGTACCTGATGCCTGCTAAGGCTGTTCACCCCTGTGTTCTGAGAACGATTCATAGGCATAATAATAATAGCTTTCCAGCCAAAGAGTTTACCCGATACAAACAGCAACGGTGGAGCTTTTGGGCATAGAGGGTATCGCTAAGAGCGATGTCGATATAGAGAGGTACTTCGCAGCCAGAAAGCCACTCATAGACGAGCAGATAGACAAGTTTCTGGGTGACAACCTAGAGGCCACCATACTGGGCATATCCTCATACATGGTCAGGGGAGGTAAGAGGCTGCGCCCACTCCTCGTCCTACTAACAAACGAAGCTCTAGGCGGAGAGGTAAGCAAGGCTGTGCCGAGCGCGGTTGCCATTGAGCTAGTCCATGCCAGTAGCCTGGCGGTCGACGATATAATAGACCTGGACACGCAGAGGAGGGGCATGCCGTCCGCATGGGTAGCGCACGGGGTATCCAAGACAGTCCTTGTCAGCAACCTGCTAATACCCTATGCTCAGATGCTTGTCGAGCCCCTGGGGAGAACGGCCGTGGTCGAGGTCATAGACACTTGGCTGAAGATAACAAGGGGCGAGATCCTCGAGGTCTTCCACGATCAGGCCCTCTACGAGGACATCGTTAAGCTTAAGACGTCCAGCCTCTTCCAACTGAGCCTCGTACTGGGGGCCCTCTCTGCAGGGAGGGGAGAGCTATTGCCCGTCCTGAAGGAGTATGGTCGCTACCTTGGCATGGCTTACCAGGTGTCGGATGACATCGCCGACTTCCTGAATAGGGACAAGAAGGGGGTTAGGGAGGTGGAGGCCCTCAAGAGGTTCGTGAGGTGGCTGGGCTTCGATCCAGAGTCGAGAACACCCTTGAAGATAACCGAGGTGGTGGAGGAGGCCGTTAGGAGGCTCCGGGACCTCCTCTCAAAGGCGGAGGAGAGGGCCCTCTCCATAAACGAGCCGGGCCTGTCGACCTGGTTGCACGCGCTCCCCAGGTACATGGCAAGGCGTATGCTCAGGGAGGCTGAGGGCCAGCTCGAGGTAATGGCAATAAGTATTTAGGACTAACTTCTCCTCCACGTACATACTATTCAAAAAAGACCCTGGTTTTCAAAACACTTAACACCGTGGAACAACCCCATGGAAAGCCCCTTGGACCGGGGCTGGAGGGTGACCCAGTGGCCCAGAGGGATGTAAGGATATTCGGCGCAGGCCCCGCGGGGGCCTCCCTCGCGTACATGTTGAAGAAGGAGACCAAATGGCGGATAAAAGTCTACGAGACCCTTCAGAGGCCTGGAATGAAGCCCTGCGGCTGGGCTGTACCCAAGGAAGTTGAAGAGCTCGTACCCATACCCCCGAGCGCGGTCCTTACTACGATAAGGAGGGTAAGGGTCTACCTTGACGGGCTCCTCTTGTACGAGTTCGACGTCGACGGTGCCTGGGGCTACGTCGTGGACAAGCCCAAGTGGCTGTCCCACCTCCTGAGCGGGGTCCCGGTCGAGTACAGGAGGAGGACCCCAGAGTTCAACGCTCCCCAAGGCTCGGTCCGGGTGATAGCAGTTGGCCACAGTTACCCTAAGGCTCCCAAGGAGCGCATCAACGCGGTGCAATCGTGGCTAAGGGTGAGTTCTTGGAGAGAGGTCGACACAATAGAGTTCTGGTTCGACAAGAACCTCGTCGGCTACTACTGGATATTCCCCCACACCAGCGAAAGGGTTGACGTGGGGGTCGGGGGGTTCAAGACCTTCTCTGAACTAAGGGGGCTCCTCAGCAGTTTCATCAAGAGGCACCCAGTTCTATCGTCGGGTGAGAAGATAAACGAGAAAGGAGCATCGATAATAGCTAGTGGCTTGGAGAGGGAGCTCCTCAACCCGGAGCCCAACACCTACGTGGTTGGGGAGGCTGCTGGGGCAGTGTTCCCCCTGACGGGCGAGGGTATTCGGCCCTCAATCATGACCAGCAGGGCTTTGGCCAACGCCCTGCAGAGGGGTACCAGCTACGTGGATGAGGTCGATCGGATGGGCCTGTTCTTTTCAATGAAGGTCCACAGGATACTCTTGGAGATACTCAGGAAGGTAAAACCAGAGCAAAGGGCGCAGGTTCTGAAGACCATGAAGGGAGAGTGGGTGCTGGACTTCGCCCTCGGCAAGTTCACCCGGGAGACCCTGCGAGCCATGCTCCTCAACGCGGGCCCCTACTCCAAGGCCCTACTCAGCATATTTACAAGCGTACTGCAGAGGTAGTGTCCCTCCCAAGGGGGGTCAGTGAGAGAGCTCCACAGCATCCCACCCTCCCTGTCGATTGTGGGAGGGGGTCAGACGGTTTGCTTGTCATCACCCTATCTGGTTGAAGGTTATTGAAGATAGTAGTATTAGGAGGGTGAGTATTTGTAGGAAGAAGGACAGGGTCCTCCCCCTGAGGTCGCCGAGCTTGCTCGTGAGGACATCCCCCAGAATGCGCCCTCCATCGGTTATGAAGAGGGGGGCTGCGTTAATGACGGCGAGGCTCAGGTTTATGATATAACCGTAGCTAACTAGGGCCGCAAGGGCAAAGTAGAGGGAGTCGGGCATCCACGTCAGGGGGTTTGCCTGCCTTATAGTGATGCCTATAAGCCTCCTATCAGCGGGCTTGTATACGACAATCTTATCACGCATACCAGTGTCCTTCCAACGTCCCTCCACCACTATCTCAGCATCCCTCTCTGCCAAGGGTGCCAGGACCCTCTGTAGGTCGGCAATGCTCTTGACTTCAACCCCGTTGACCTTGGTTATTACGAATCCCGGAGCAAGGCCCGCCTTGTCGGCAGGGCTCCCGGGCTCCACACCGATTATCTCAACGCCAGCACCGCCTTGGAAAACGGCTGCGAATAGGCCCAGGAGAAGGAGGCCCAGGATAAGGTTGGAGGCGGGCCCCGCGGCCACAATCCTGACACGGTCCCTCAGCCTCGCCCTCCGGAAGGCTTCCTCATCCGGCTCCACGAAGGCCGCGGGAAGGACAACCGCTAGCAGGAGCCCCGTGGACTTGACAGGCACCCTCAGGGCCTTAGAGGCCGCCGCGTGGGAGAGCTCGTGGACAACCACGGCTATTCCCAGGTTGAGCAGGATGTATATGAGGGCCACTCCCTTTATCGTAACCCCAGGTATGACGGGGACGAGCCCCACCCCCTCCTGGGCTTCCCCGGAGATCCTTAGGAGGGCAACCTGGCCCACGAAGAGGTAGAACGCGACCATGGAGACAAGGGTGAGCAGCACGCCTGCCCAGAGGACGGCGGAGAACAGCCTGTTTCCCTCAAGTTTCTCGAAGACACCGAAGCTGGCGGGTTTCTTATACATGACCATAATGGGCGTTACGGTCAGGTTCCTTACCCTTAGGGACAATAGCCGTGCTATTAAGAGGACCACGAGCCAATACGCTAGAATTGCTGTCAGCACCTCGAGGTTGCTGGCCATCACATGCACCACTATGGAGGGGCTGTGCCTGGGAGAAGATTGGGCCAAGGACTAATTAAGCCTACCCGGGGTCCCCCTGGGGTTAAAAACTCCCTAGAGGGGCCGAGATGGCTCTCACGCGGGATTGCTCAAGACTTGTTGGCCAGTTCTAGGATCTTGTCTACGAAGTCCTGCTCGTAGGGCAGGCCCACGAATGCTACTACTTCGTTAATTGCTATGGCGGGCACGCTCATGACGTGGTACTTGTCAGCTATGTCGGGGTTCTCGTAGGCCTCCACAGTGTCGGCTATGACCAGCTTTTTCCCCTGAAGGTAGCTCTCGAAGGCCACCATGTTGGCCATGAGGGCAGCATAGGGGCAGTAGGGGCAGGAGGGCGTTATTATCACTTCTACCTTGACGGGCTTCTCCAGGCGTTTGAGCTTCTCCTTGGACTCCTCCTCCAGACCAGGCTCTCCCTCGCTGAGCCTTATTATTGTCTCCACCAGGCTCCTTATCTCCTCGCCCGAGGGTATACCCGTGTACCTTATGTAACCCTCTATGAATGCAACCGTGGGGGCCCTAGTTATGCTGTACTTCTTGGCCTCCTCCCCGTTCTTGTCTAGGTGGATCACCCGGAAGCTGAAGAGCTTCTTCCCATCCACGGTTGGGCTTGCGTCTACGAAGTGCTGGAGGAGCTTCCTGGTCTCTTCACAGTAGTAGCACTTGTCCTTCACGAACAACAGGGCCTCGACAGGCCCCTTCATGTCGGCTAGGGCCTCCTTCAGGGCCTCCTGCATGTCGGGGTCCAGGTCCCCTCCGGGCACCATGGGGTTCTCCGTCTCCAGGGGGGTGAGCTCGTCCGCACTCATGTTATTCACCTCACCATACCGTTATGGGGGGTTACGTGGGGTTTTTATGATTTTTATCTAAACTTTTTGAAACCACACGCAGACTAGTATTCTTCACTATCAAGTATTAACGCCTGTTTTTTATTGGAGGTTGCATAGGATAAATGTGAACGCCACAAGCTTATAACATAATCGTATAGCGGTGCATAGACCAATGAGGCCCCTAACAACCTGCGAGCTCGTGTCAAAAGACCTCATACCAAGCGTTAGGGCGGCCATAGCAATGGTCCTTCTAGAAAAAGGCCTAACAGAGTACAGGGTAAGCAAACTGCTCGGGATAACGCCCGCCGCCGTCTCACAGTACGTGAGCAAGAAAAGAGGGGGCAAACTAAGGGACCTAATACTAAACAAGCCAGAGTACAGGAGACGAATAGAGTACATAGCCGACCTCTTCATACAAGATGGGGGGAAAAGGGTCCTTGACTTCAGAATAAGCCGAGAAATATGCCACCTCTGCCTCCTAGTAAGACACAACCAAGACTACCTAATATAGTCCTTAAGGCATCCTAATGTACTGTAAAAAACTATTACAATAATTGTTATTTCTCGAGTAGTTTTCTTCTCTCTTCTCTAGTATTTTGGTCTATGTTCGTATAATTAGTTAGTACAATAGCGTTTAGTTATTATAGTATAACTATGTAAAAGTTCCAAGAGTTTTATATCTTGAACAATATTATCAATATATCAAGAACTAAATTACTACTACTTCTATTACTTCTATAAAACATGTAAAAAACTTTTGGTGATCAGCAAAAATAAAAATGAAAAAACATTAATTTTGTACCAGATAATGCATGTTAATACAAAGTATTTATTTGTATAAATATAAGGTGGGTAAGATTTCTGAGAAACAAGAGTGTGAAAGAAAACAAACCCTATTGCACACTAGATACGATTCCATCGGAGACAGAGTTTACTACGGAGAAAATATCACACTAGGAGCTATCCTTTTGTTGCTAATAGTAGTAGCGTCAGTAGCGTCGCTATACAACATTATCATAATAAAAACAGAAGAGGGCAAAGAAAGAGATAATAGCATAGAAAAAGTCCTCATAGAAGAACACTATATTGACAACGAATGCCTTTACATATTACTACGGAACCCTCACAACCTAGAGGTTACACTAAGAAACCTGACCTTATACTTCTACGATGCAGATGAAGGCAAGAGAAAGCTGAAAGGAACTTTCGAATACGACCAAACAGCCTTAAAAATATCATCCTTCTCCACGAGAACCATATGTATAAACATGACAGAAATAAAGGCCAGTATAGGCGGCGGTAAGTTCCTTATAGTCCTCCGTGCGGGGCCACATATAGTTGCTGACACGTTTAAAGAGACAATAATTAAAACCCCGGCAGACCTCCTGTATCATTGTCCAAACCCTATTGGAAACAAAAAAGTTCTTGCAGACGCTGATAATGATCTTTTAGTGGACGCCACATACAGTGAGCTCTCAAATGCACTGAACAATGTGGAAATAGGGAGTCTCCCGCCAGGTACAACTCTCTACCTATGCCCTTCTGACCAGCTATACAACATGGGTACCGCAGAGGTACGCCAGCCCTTGTCAATAAGGGCACTCGGCAAGCTAAATGAGACCAAGATAAACGGCACCTTAGCCCTGGTCAACCTCGGCAACGTTGACCCCAGGGGAAAGGATCCAAACATCATAATAAAGGGTCTTAATATGACATCCGACCAAAGCTACGTTACCAATGGCTTTATCATCATAACAACGAACGGTTACGATGGAGATATTATCATACAAGGAAACATGTTGATTTATCCTGGCGAAATACGCAGTGGATCATTACCAGTTACGGGCTTTATTGGTGTTTCCTCGGCTGATTCTGCACCACACGTCATAGTCTCGAATAACACAATAAACGGTACAGGAGTAACCAGTAGTGGGAAACTTGGGATAAACCTACGTAATCTAATAGAGCCTAATGTAGCAGGTAACACAGTGATAAACCTGGGTTCTAGAGGACTTGGCATTTTCATATACGAAAGTTATTATGCAAGCATGGAGAGGAACATTGTGAAAAACGTTGGTACAGGAATAATGTCTTCAGCCTCTAACATCACTAGAATAATGCATAACCACATAGAAGATGCCTACCAAAAAGGCATCGACCACTCAGGTAGCTCTGGCAGAAACGTATTTGGAGGTATCATAACCAATAACTTCATAAATAATACAGGAACCGTAGCGCTTTACATAGGATATAGCAATGATACTATAAGTGGCAACAACGTTATAACAAATACTGGTTATTATGGCATACAACTATATAAATCGTATAGGGTATCGGTTGAGTACAATACTGTAAAACATACTGCAAGCGATGTTATTGACGTTGGCAACTCGCATAATATCACCATAGAGAACAACGAGCTAGCCGAACACCCTACTAGCAAAGATACCGTCAGACATTACGGAATCTATCTATGGGGAGGAAGCAGTTTTGTAAACATTGAATCAAACAGTATATACAATGTAAAAGGAGGAATCATAAGCTATTACGGAGCTGCAGTAAACGTCACAATACAGGGCAATGAGATATTCAACACAACTGACTACGGCCTAGAAATAAGGAGAGATAGCGCCAACATAACCGTTTACAATAACCAAATACACAATACATCTAAAGCTATCTTTGTAGATAGGGCAGGAAACATCACAATACAGGGCAATACAATAACTAACTCAAGCAATATAGGCATAGAGTTAACCCCCATTGATATAGTCAAAATAATAAGCAACAACTTAATCGACAACGGATTTACAACCGCCACAACACCTGACCCCGCCAACTATGTGCAATTGCTTGTAAAGCTGGACCACCTGACGTCAAGTAACTCTTATGTGGTAAGTAGACTAAATATCAATGGAAACACATTCAATTTTACCAACTATGACCCCGCATACGGCTTACTTTACGTGGCGGTTTCCGACTATAACAGCATAACAAGTGACAGTCTTCTCGTTAATATTACGTTTAATGAATGGCTGAATGCAGCTGATAACACAACTCTAGCACAGCTTATATATGACAGGAGCGACGGTGTAAACTATGGCTGTCTTAACGCGACTAATACTGTAATGCAGTACGTTACGGATAGTTGCTAGGAAGACAATAGTTATCGTAAATAACGCTAGTTTCATTCTTCTATATTAGTTTCTATTCCTTCTTCCACGCCCAGTGCTTTCTGGGCTTCGCCAAATACTGTTGACAATCCTTCCTCTCTTATAGAGGACACGGGTACTAGGCTAATTCCCTCCTCCACTACGATGCGGTAGATTTTTTCAGCGTACGTCTTGTAGGGTCCCTCTTCCCTCCACATGAGCTCGAGGAGGCTCTCGGGCTCCTCGTTAAGCTTTTCCACCAGCTCTAGCATCTCTGGCTCGAGTAGGTCGGCTTTGGATATGGCGTTTACCTGGGGGTATCCTAGCCTGAGCTGGACGCTGAGGGCGAGGGCAAGGAGGCTTGCCAGGTTTGTTGGCGTGTTCAGGAAGACCCCGTCTATTAGGAATACCACCACAGTCGTGTAGGGGTTCACGATGCCCCTTATAACCTCTAGGCTGGAGCGCCGGTAGGCGAACAACTCCAGCTGACCCGGGGTGTCAACCAGGACGTAGGGTCCAGGAGAGCCTGATATGGCCTCAGCGATCTCATCCACGTGGTTGTGCAGGAGGTCTATGGCTGCCAGGAGGGCACCGTTGGGTCCCAGCTGATGCTCCTGCATAACCCTACGTGCGCTTACATAGTCCCTCACATCCACGTCGGGGTGATAGGGTATCCACTCTACGGCGGGGTCTAGGTTCACGCGTGAGAAGCCTACTCCTTGGCTCTCAAGCCAGTCTCCCAGGGCCTTGGTGAGCCTCGTTTTGCCCGACCCGGCCGTACCGGTTATCATTAGATAAAACCTCTGACCGGACACTCTTGTTCACCAGTGAATCAGAAGTTAACATCCCTCTATGAAAGCCCAATGTGTACACGGTAGTAATAAACGTGTGTAAAAATAACCCGGAAACAACAGCTGCCCAACTTGGGTATCAAACAGGCCTGGCAGAAGGGTCCTGAAGGCTTGTTTGGTTATTCTATTAGCGCCTTATCCTCATAGCGATAACAGCTAGGCTCAAGGCGATAACTGCTAAAAGTACTAGAACCGCAATCCTCCAGAGCTTCTCGAAGGACACGCCACCGGTATCTGCCTCACCTTTTTCCGCGACCGTCGATACAGTAATGGTATCCGCCCTGGTATGCTCCTCTTCGTACACTGCTTCCTGTGTTCTATGTGGTGTTTCTAGGTTTTCCCGCGTCTCATGCTCATACGGGTTCTCCCCGGAACCGACAGGAGTATCCGCTCCTGGGCTTGGCCTGTCACTGGGCTGGGGGGTAATGGTATCCCTGTTATCCTCGGGCGGTTTCGCAGGTGTTAGCGTAACGGTTGTGACTAAGCCCTTCTTTAGGAGAACTTCCCTTGTGTCGACCGCGGGGCCAACGGGTCTTTCCTGCAGGGACACCTTGTACCTGCCAGGAGTCAGTAGAAGGTAATACTCCCCACTGTCTCCTATCTCGAAAAGAACAGACTTTGCCCAGTCCTGTTTTACCAAGAAGTAGTAGCCCGGCGGGGCCAGCACGTGGAGTAGGGCGAACTCCGAATAAACCGTCTTCACCACTACCGTGCTTTCCCGACCTGACTCCACCTTCACGCTAACGGTTCCTGAGGGAGGGTCTCTCAAATCTTGGTTAGGTAAGAAGAACATACGATGAGGCACATTTTCGTACCTGTATGACACTGTGTACTCTCCGGGTGTGGCGTAGAGCCTTATAGAGTCTCTATCACCGGCCCTAATGACGGCCTGGCCCCCATCGCCACCTACCTTGAATACCATTCCCCTTACCGAGGTACCGTTCGCTCCTACAATGTCAATGGTGCCCAGCATGTCCACCGTGTATAGCTTGTAGGCCTCGAAGACCAATGTCCCCCTTGTCGTATAGTATACTGTGCCCCGGGGCGAGAGCACGCCGTTATCAGGGCTACCCCCGCGGAACTTGTGTCCCAATGCGCCTAAGAGCTCGCCTTTCACAGGATCAACCTCCACCACAGTGCCGTTAGCCAGTAGTGCAAAGAGCACATCCTGACCCCCGTATACTGTGTCGAGGATGGGCTGTGTGAGGTCAAGCTCGTATACTATCCTGCCCTCGAGCCGGTCGATGATGTAGAGAACACCTGAGCTGCTCCCCGCCGCAATTCGGCGTCCATCAGGGCTCCATGAGAGCGAGTATACCTTGCTGGGAAGCTCAACCAGCCACGCGAGCCTCTCCTCAGCAAGGTCTATAGCAACCAGCTTGTTGCTGTATCTACTATGTGGTCTGTTGTCCACTATTGTTGCCACCACGAACTCTCCAGAGCCTCCCTCCAGCATCCCAAGGCGGTAGGGGCTCTTGAATGATTTTAGAACATCACCGCTTGCCGCATCTATCAAGTAGAGGTTGGTGCCATCGAATGTAAAGACCTTGTCCTCCTCTAGGTTGAAGGATATTCTGAAGATTGAAAACCGGGGGGAAACCTTCTCTACCCAAAGCACCTTCCTTTTTAGGGGCTCTATCATTGCGACGCTCATGTTACTGAGCGCCAAAACTGCCCGACCACTTCCATAGTCCAGATCATTTATAGCTTCATATCCACGTATTCTGAGGACCTCGCCCAGGACCTTGACCGCAATGTTATCCGCGATGTAGATTGCCTTACTTTGCCAAAGGAGGGCATAGTCGCCATCCCTAGAAAACTCAACAAATGCGGCTACGGTTTTGTCCTTGAACTCCATGACAGGCTCAAACGTGTTGACGGGTTCCTCACCAACATAGGAGAGCACTATAATGTTTGGGGCAGCCAGCAGTATCATTAGAACGGCCACTCGGGTCAACAACCAGATGCCAGACACGGCCACGAGACACCCTGGACAATTTATTGCCACTGTTCTTGCTAGCATGTAGGCTTAGGCGCGGTATTGCGCCACGCCGCCAGGTCGGGTCTTTGGAGGTGCTCTTTTTAAATTTTAACGCTAACAAGGACACGCAATGTAGCGTTAAACGGATTCAATGTTCGGGCAGTGACCTCGTCATCCGCTGTCGTCGCCTGCCCTGCTCCAAATCCCAGCGCTCTCCGCAGCGGGGCTTCTCCTGCCCCTGTGCTCTATGACTATGTTCTGCTTCGCTCCACAGGTGGGGCACCTGGAATCTGGCGTGAGGTTGATCTCCTCCACGTAGAAACCGTACCTTCTTATCAGGAGCGAGCCACACTGGGGGCACCAGGTGTTCTCCAGGGTGTGTCCCCACACGTTGCCTATGTAGACGTAGTGGAGGCCCTGCTCCTTGGCGACCTGGGCCAGCCTCTCGAGGGTCTTCACGGGCGTGTGGGGCACGTCCATCAGCTTGTAGTCGGGGTGGAACCTGAGGAGGTGGAAGGGGGTCTCGGGGCCCAGGTTCTCAACAATCCAGCGGGCCAGCTTCCTCACGTCCTCCTCCCTGTCGCCCAGCCTTGGTACCACGAGGTTGGTGACCTCCACGAAGACCCCGTTGTCCTTGTAGGCCTTCATGGCCTCGTAAATCGGGCTGGGGTCGGGGACGAACATTACCTTCCGGTAGAACTCCGGGTTCCCCCCGCCCTTCAGGTCAACCGTGGCCGCGTCCAGGTACCGGGAGAACTCCCTTATAACGGGAGGGGTCATGTACCCGTTGGTGACCATCGTGTTGACAAGCCCCCTCCTGTGGGCCAGCCTCGCGACTTCGAGCATGAACTCGTAGAATATCGTGGGCTCGTTGTACGTGTATGTGATGCCATCCGCCCCATAGGACTCCGCCAGCTCCACAACCTCCTCCGGCCTGAGGAGCCTCCCGTAAAGCCCCTTCTCTAGGCGGGACTGGCTTATCTCGAAGTTCTGGCAGAACTGGCAGAAGAAGTTACAACCCACGGTCGATATGGAGAGGACCCTTGCCCCGGGGAGGAAGTGCAGGAGAGGCTTCTTCTCAATCGGGTCCACGTGAACCGCGCTGAGTAGTCCATAGACCAGCGTGTAGAGCTTGCCATCAACGTTCTTCCTCACCCCACAGGCACCATAGCGGCCGGGGGCTATTATACAGTGGCGGGCGCAGAGGTAGCAGTGCACATAGCCCTCCCTGCCCTCCACAGGCTCCCAGTGCAACGCCTCCCTCACGTGAGGCTTCGACAGCAACCTAAGAGACCCCGCTTGCGCCAATCCCTATCACCAGCCCCCTAGTGTATCTATGGAGTATGACCATAAATGCCCGGTTTAGTTAGTATACCCTACTTAGTACTAGGATTTCCTAGGAGTCAAGCCTGACCTAATTGCACAATATCGTCATGGAGAGCCTTATTCTTGACGGTATGACCGCTCTTCCCCTTCCCCGCCCAACTCCCTGTCGAAGATAACCGTACCCTTTCTCTCGACACGATACACCCGGTGAAGGGGAATCACGCTCCCATCCCTAAGCATCAGTCCCCCGGTTTCTGTGAACCCCGCCACCATGTCCCCTGGGACCAAACGAGAGCCCGCGGGAGACACCCTATCAACAATGTAGAGGGTGTACTCGTCTCCCCTCCCCTGGCGGGCCTCCCACACAATACGTCTCATCAGGTTCCACAAGGGGCTCCTCCTACTACCCATTCCCTACACCGTGAACTACCCTATTATACAGGGTTAGACACCCCCTAGGCCCCCCATACACCCGAGGTACCCCATGCTCGTCGTAGAGGAACAGGCAAGCCCCAGGCCACGTGTCCCCCGCAAGTTCGAGCACACCGGGATTGTCCTCATTCACAACCCAAGCCCGAATGCCCCGCTCACGTAGCTTCCTATACGCTATGCTTTTCCACTCAACCTCGCCTCCCTCAAACCCCTCTGGCCTCAGGAGGACAAGCCCCCACGCCTCCCGGGGGACTCCAATAATGGAGAGGAGACCATTCACCAGGTTCCTGTCCCTCTGACTCCTGAAGCTAACAAGCACTAATACCGAACCCTCCCTTACAAGCGACTCCGCTACAGCAACAGCCCAAGGGTTGGGCCCCATACTCCCGGGGAGGGTGAGTACCCCGTCAAAGTCGAAGACAGCATACCTCCTACGCAAATCAGACCCCCAGACCAATATAGCTGGCCGTAACCCTAGTAGGAAGCTCCCTACATGCAACAATTGGTTCAGTGAAGCCTTAAACACGAGGGTGCTCCTGGGGCGCTGGAACCACGTATCCCGGGCGTGGAAGCAGGAACTCGGGCGAGCCCCCGTATGACACGGTTCCCCCTGCCTCGGCTAGTGCAGCAACCCAGCATGCGGCCAGCGCCTCCTTCTCGTGACGAGACATAATCTGCGGACTATCCAGGGCAATGCGGTTCACCAGGTCATCTAGCCCATGGAGCCCCGTAACTAGAGCCGCGCTGGTAGGATGCGTCTCCACGATTCTGGGACCCCACGTGAGCGAGCCAAGGAGACCCGCTAAGAGAACGCCCTGCTCCGCTAGTCTTCTCATAGGTGGGAGGGAGGGCGGCAAGAGACGGGCCCCATCTTTCAGGGCCCTTAGCTCGGCTTGCCGAAAACCCCTCTTGGGAGGAGGCGAAAGGGGGGCATCTATCGCTATTGTTGAAGGTCTATGCTCATCAAGAAAGTACACGAGGTCCTCCAGCTGCCGGGCCTCGCATTTGCAGTGTATCTCTAGGAGGCCCCCGTTGGCGAGCCTGCAGACAACAAGATTCGAGGGCCTCCTATGGGATGTGTGTAGGTCGATCCCAGCCTGAAGCCTCATTTCCGCCCCTGTTCCCTGCGAGGTTCTATGTAGTCCTTGGGGGCCTGGGGTATGGGCTCGAGGTATTTGCGGAGAACCCTGGGTATCCTCACCCTGCCGTCATCCTCCTGGTGGTTCTCTAGAATCGCTGTTATCACACGTGTGCTCGGCAGGCCCGTGCCGTTGAGAGTGTGGACGTACTCCCTCCGGCCGTCCTTCTTCCTCATATAGGTGAGGTTAGCGCGGAAGGCCTGCCAGTCGAGTACTTGGCTAATGCTCGCTATCTCCCTGTACCTGCCCTGGGCGGGGTACCATATCTCAATGTCGTACTTCTTCGCAGCCGCCATGCCCAGCTCACCGCTCGCTACATTGACCACCCTGTAGGGCAGCTCCAGGCCCCTTATTATGTCCTCGGTGTTGCGGGTCATCTCCTCCAGGTACTCCCAGCTGTTATCAGGGTGGGCGAACACGAACTGCTCGACCTTGTGGAACTGGTGTACCCTGAAGATCCCCTTTAGGTCACGGTTGCCTGCTCCAGCCTCCTTGCGGAAGCAGGGGCTCCATCCCGCTAGCTTTATGGGGAGGTCTTCCTCCCTCGCAGGGTTCTCGTATAGGAGCCCCATGAGGGGGTGCTCGGCGGTTCCTATCAGGTTTAGGTCCTCCCCTTCAACCTTGTATATCATGTCCTTGAAGGTCTCGTAGTCTATGGCTCCCTCAAGCACCCTGGTCCTTATAAGATAGGGAGGAATGACCGGCCGGTAGCCCCGCGAGGTTATGACCTCCAGAGCGTACAGGCTCAGAGCGAAGTCAAGCCACACGAGGTCATCGTAGAGGTAATAGAACCTGGACCCCGCAACCCTCGCTGCCTGGAGGGTATCTCCCATGCCCAAGACGTTCTCCAACATATCGGCGTGGGGGACAGGCTTCCGGTCTACTACCTCGTGCTCTACCTTATGCCCCCACCTCTCCGTCTGCTCCCGGAAGAGGTCCAGGTGAGCCCTGTAAACCCTGGGTCTGCCGTAGAACCTTATAGGCACGTTGTCCTCATCACTGTCGCCCTCGGGCACGTCATCCGCAAGTATGTTGGGAAGCCTCCTAAGGGCGGCCTCCCACTCCCTTTTAACCTCCTCGAACTCCGCCTCACGTTGCTCGATGAGTTTGACAAGCGCCCTAACCTCCTCTATGAGCCTCTTTTTTTCCTCCCCCCTGGCACTCCTTATCTCGCGGCTGAACTTGTTGTGCCTGGCCCTCATCTCCTCTATCTCTCTCAGGAGGGACAGGTACCTCCTGTCAACCTCGAGCGCCCTATCTACTATAGACTGGTCCAGCCTCCTCTTCCTAATCATCTCACGGTACTCATGTGTCTTTTCCCTGAGGTATTCGAGAACGGTCCACCGGGGCAAACTACCGCCCTCCCAAAGAGGGTGACAATATAAGATATTCCCCCCTAAGGGGTATATGAGCCCCCCGGAAAACCGTTAACGATTATGTCGCGACAAACTCCTTAAAAGATATACAAAAGACTATTAAGATAACACAACAAGCCTAAACACAGAACCCTAGAAGGAGGGACCCCCAATGGCCGCTGAGGAGCTTCTCAAATACCAGAGGATAGTAATCGACCAAGACACGTGCATAAGCTGCGGTGCATGCGTGAGCGTCTGCCCAGCAGGCGCCCTGGAGCTAGACGAGGAGACGGCCAAGGCCAGGCTGATCTGGGACAAGTGTGTAGACGACTTCAGCTGTGTGGACGTGTGCCCGGTGTACTGTATATACAAGACAAGCGAGGCCCCCGACGAGCACAAGGCAAAGGACGGTTGGTACCGCTTCTCCCGCGAGCTGAGCGAGGAGGAGAAACAGGCCTTCGAACAATGGAGGCAACAGTACGGGGTAACGGGCAACCCGGCCCAGTAGTCACTACGGGGACGAGATTCTCTGGCAAAACACTCAAGTCGACCCCAAATGTAATGTCCAGTGTTTTTATCTAGACCACCCGGACTATCACCACCTAGTATTTAACCTGCAGATACATACGTGTTTTCCGAAGCCCTGCTTCTACCCCCACGTGGAATATATGTGTATACTAGAAACGTTCCCCGGGCACACATAGACACGTCTAGAGAACAACACGTGGGGGAGAAGGATGTCCTACAAGGCGATAGGCTACGAGGATTTCGTGCATCTAAAGGACAAGGCACTAGTGGTTGACGTGAGGAGTCCCGAGCAGTACGAGAAAGAGCACATACCGGGCGCCGTCAACCTTCCCTTGGACCAGCTTGAGGAGAAACTAGACCAGCTTCCCAGAGACAAGCCCATAGTCGTCTACTGCGGGAGCAGCAGGTGCACGGCCTCTCTAAAGGCCGCCCGCCTCTTATCAGAGAAAGGGTTCACCAACATTTACAGGTATGTGGGGGGCCTGGCTGACTGGAAGGCGCGCTCCTCCTAGGGCTTCAAATTATGGCCTCTTGCGATTTCTTGTCGAAGAGGTGGATCTTGGAGAAGTTGGGTCTTATCCTGATGTTCTGACCCACCTCCGGCATCTCGTCGGCGGGCACGAGCATCTTCAGAACATGGTCGCCTACCTGCACGTTTATAAGGAACCCCTTGCCAGGGGCTTCACCACATATATGCTGCCCTTAAGGGTTTCTCCTCAACAGCATCTCACGGTCCTACTATCTGGTGACCCTCAGGCCTTACGCCCCAGGACCACCTCACGCGGGCCATCCCTCGCTACGCTGGGGGAACATTTGGCAGCTTGAGCTTTACACCGCTTGACACGAAGAGCACGCTGTTGTCGCCAACGGTCTCTAGCTCCCCTTCTATGAGATTCATGGGCGGGCTCCCTATGAAGCTAGCCACGAAGACGTTGGCGGGCTTGTTGTATAGTGTCTGGGGGTCTGCGTACTGTTGCAGGCGGCCCTTGTTCATGACTGCTATCCGGTCGGCCATGGTCATGGCCTCGACCTGGTCGTGGGTCACATAAATGGTGGTGACACCCAGGCTCTTTTGGAGCCTCTTGAGCTCAGCCCTCATCACTACCCTGAGCTTGGCGTCCAGGTTGCTGAGGGGGTCGTGGAGGGCCTGCTGGGGTGTGGCTTCTCCCTTCTCAACCTTGGTTATGGCGGTAATCCAGGCTTCCTTCTATATAGAGTACTTGGGATGCGGTGGCTCGAAGTTCTTGTGCTCGACCATGTAGGCGACCTCCCTGTGGAGGCGGGATCGCTTGTAGTAGGGGTGCTCCACGGTGGTTGTCCTGACGGACAGGTAGGCGCTGTCAATAGCGTATATGGTGTCGAAAGGGGCGAGGTAGCTAGTAGTATCAGGAGGAAAGCAGCCTCCGGGTACTTTGATTGGCTTGTCACGTATTAGAGGTAGGGGTTGCTTAGTGTCATTGGCTTTAGGCCCTGCTCGGGGACAGGCACTAGCGTGAATCCCATGTTCTCCCACTCATAGTCCTCGGGCAGGGGTTCCCAGCTACTCGTGGTACTCCAACCCTCTGCCACTCGGCCCATTGCTAGGTGCCTCCGAACCAGAAGAGCACCCTGCCGTTAACGAAGCCGCTGTGAATCGTCCTCCAGTCGGTGCCTATCATGGTCTCGGGGAGCACTTTGTCCTCCTGAGCCATACGGTATAGGAGCTCGAGTGTCTTCAGAGCCGCGTTCTTGTCGAGAACCAGCTTGTCCGTGACGGGGTCCTGGGAGGCTTCCCCGTACTGGTAGTAGAGTATCAAGAAGGGTGTGCCTCCCCAGTTGGGCTGGTAGTAGAAGCCCTACTCCACTAGTCCCTGTTCCTTGGCTTGGCGGGCCACCTCTATCAGGTCTGGAGGATAACTTCTCCGCTCCTGATCCTCTAGGGGAGGCTGTTTATATCCTCTTCGCTCCAACCAAGCTTCCTCAATACGTCCTACCTATATTACAGGGGCCTGGCCTCAGTGTCCTGGGGAGGGCCCGGTCTTGCCCTTGTACTTGACTGCGTTCCACAGGGTTAGGGAACACGTCCTCGAGAAGCTTGCTGTACTTGTTAATGTACTCGTTAAGAGCGATCACCTAGCCTCCGTCGACAAAGGTGGGCAGGTTCTTCATGGCTATTATGTCAGGGGCCTCGCCCACTGAGAACGTGGCTATGAGCTTGACCATGTAGTCCCCGCGGAAAAAGTGGGTCTCCACTTCTATCCTCACGTTAGAGCTGGTTGCTGCTAGTATCTTATTGAGCTCCTCTGCAGCCCTCTCTATGTTCTCAACCCTGGTCGTGTCCACGGGGGAACCCGAGCCCAAGCTTTATCCTGATGACGCCCTCCTCCACAGCCTTCTCTATAGTCTGGGTGACCGTCTGAGTAACAGCCACAGTGGCTCAGCACCGCCAGTAGCCTGCGTAACGGTCTCCGCTGTCGTCACAGTCTCCACAGTGGTCTTACCAGGGGCTGCCACATAGCCGATGGCCAGCCCTATCACCAACCCTACTATAAGAAGAGCTATAGCAGTCGCCTGCTGCTGGGCCCTATCAAGCCTTCATTAGAGATAACTGACAATACCCCAATATGTACGTTTGTGGACAACATGCATATACGGTTGTATAAATATTTAACAGCTAAAAATACACATTAAATGCAAAAATAAAAACACAGGACGAAACACAGGCACGTAATATTAATAGACCACAACCACAAGAACACAAAACACGAGCCGCCGTAGCTCAGCCTGGTGGAGCGCCGCCCTGGTAAGCCACCCAGTAAGGCGGAGGTCCCGGGTTCGAATCCCGGCGGCGGCTCCATCATGCCTACACTCTAAGCTTCTATCCATTTCTTTGTGGGTGACCTTTCTATGTTATTGCAGGTAGTAATACCCACCGCTGGACACAAGTACACGCCATGTATCTACAAAACTACACAAGGCTTATAATCATAACCTCTTTTGCATTTATTTTCAATCTTCAATCACACTGAATTTATATTTTGTAAATGCACAGATAACCTTACAGTAATGTCACGACCGCTCCTTTGCAGTTCGCGTATCAGGCTACGTGGTTTGACGATTTTTGTCAATCCCAATGGTTATACGCTTGGTTTCGTAGTGTGACCAGGAACACCTCTAGATGGGTGGTGCACGCTTATCCGAGTACTAGATATATGGTGGCCGGCTATGGGGACTGATAGTATAGGTCGTCTCGGGTTCGTTGTTTTCTTTATGATTTTATTTCTAGCGCCAGTCGCCGTCACATCTCAGAGGGAGGTAGAGTGGACTATCCTGGTCTACATGGCAGCTGACAATGACCTGGAGGCCTTTGCCCTAGCAGACTTGGATGAAATGGAGAGGGGGCTAGCTGCCTCTGGTGGCTTAGGCTCTGTTAACGTGGTCGTACTTGTAGATAGAAGTGCCGGAGAGTACGAGTATGGAGACCTCCCGCCAGGCGTTCTGGAGTCGGTGGAGAATACCCCCCAGTGGAGCACTGCACGCGTGCTGAAAGTGGTCCCCGACACTAGACCCGGAGTGGTCTCAGAGGTTCTAGAGGACTGGGGAGAGCTCAACATGGGGGACCCCACAACGCTTGCCCGCTTCCTCAGATACGCTGTCGAAAACTTCCCCGCACAACGCATGGTTCTTATAATTTGGGACCATGGAAGCGGGCCTGGTGTTATGGCACTAGATGTGGATGATGGGGGCGATCTCCTCACCCTCAGGGAGCTTAGACAGGCCCTTCAGGACGTTGGCAAGGTGTTCGACCTGGTGGGGTTCGACGCCTGCCTCATGGCTAGCATGGACACCGCCTACGCACTAAGGAGTCTTGCAGGATACATGGTTGCGTCGGAGGAGACAGAGCCCGGTGACGGATGGCCCTATGATGCGATACTCGAGAGGCTATCATCTGAGCCGGGTATGAGTGTAGAGGACCTGGGCCGTCTGATTGTCGATTCATATATAGAGTACTACAAGGCCCAGGAGGTGTCCGAGGTCACCCTCTCGCTTATCCGCCTAAATGGCTTCGCCGGGAAGACCTTCGAGGACACTGTGAGGGACTTCGTGGACCAGGCGCTCAGTAACCTCGATGCCGTTAAGCAGGCCCGTATGGGGGCACTGGAGTTCGGGGGAGGCGACGAGGCCCAGTACGGGGCCAACCAGGTGGACGCCCTTTCCTTTCTGGCTCCCCTTGCCACCCAGATGGAGGCAGCGGGGAGTCTGAAAGAGTTCCTGGAGAACAGCATAGTATATAACAGGGCCTGGGGCGAGAGGGTGGGAGGAGCAGGAGGGCTGAGCCTCCACTTCCCCCTACGTCTAGACCGGGGGTTCTATACTGAGGTCTCTGAGCTGGGTGAGAAGCTGGGATGGATAAGGCTACTGGACACGGGGGTTAATGTCGAGGCCCAGGTCACGGGCCCTACCCAGACCCCGGTTCAGCTCCTCCGGATATTCAGTGGCATAGGTATGGAAAGGGTTTTTCCAAGCTCTGCCGGCTACGTTGATATGGACGGGGATGGGGCCCAGGAGTTCCTGGTGTATGGCCTAGGCTACAGTGGGGAATACGACGAGTACATGCTGGCCCTCTCAATAACGAAGCCCTTACAGGGAGGCCTGGATGAGGTCTTCGCAGACGTCATAGAATGGGGACCCCCGCTGGAGGACGGTTCCTCTCCTATAGGCTTCTCGGGGGTCAATGGATTTGACGTAGACAATGATGGGGCGAGCGAGGTCATCGACGCGTATTACTATTACGACGGCTACGTACTCTACACGGTTGTGGACAGGATAGACTATGTTGGGGAAGGAGGCCTGGATCTCAACACCCTCTATCTGGATAACTTTGCCGCCGACTGGTCGGCCCTTGGGGACTTCGACGGCGACGGGCTACAGGAGCTCGCGCTTACCGGCACCTTCCTTAACCCTGACAGGGGCACTGTGGAGGGCACTATCTACATTGTTGACATCACGCATCTCCAGGAAGAGGCCAGCTTCTCCCTAGACCACCCTGAGGGAACCATTGTGGAGACCGACGTCTCTGCTGGCGACCTTATGGGCGATGAGCAGGGAGACGAGCTTGTCATAACATACAATGTCTACAGACCTGACAAGCAGGAACCGGAGTTCTCCCGCCTTCTGGTCATGAAGATGCAGGGTGACAGAGCGAAGATTCTGGCGGGGACGGAGGTGCCTGGGAGAATATATAGTGTATCAGTCGCGGACATGGACGGGGATGGCCTGGGTGAAATGATAGTCCTTTACAGGATAGACAAGACCTACCTCAGCATACTGAAGATGGCTCAGGGGGATTTCCAGGAACTCGCAAGGGCACCACTTAACCTCCCTCCTGAGGCGAGCGCTGCAGCCGAGGGCTTCGACCTCGATGGTGACGGTGTCCAGGAGGTTCTCCTGGGGTTCTCTATAGTGGGAGCCGGTGGCGATGTCAGGGGGGCGGGGATCCTCATACTGGGGTTCCTCGCGTCCGAGGGCGGCTTCGCACTTGAGGAGGCCATAGACGCTGGTCAGGGCGAGTTCTTCATACCAGTCACGGTCGACTTGGAGGGAGACGGCAGGCCCGAGGTGGTGTATGTTATATACTCCCAGGGCACAGTGCTCCTGGGAGTTGGCAAGGTAGAGAACTATGTGGATCCCACAGGCACCGTGAGAGGGAGGGTCATAGACGAGGAAGGAAACCCGGTCCAGGGAGCCAGGGTGAAACTCTCCCTCCCACGCTCACTCAACATGAAGGCAACGACTGACGAGAACGGTGAATTCGTGTTCGAAGGAGTCCCAGCAGGCACATACCAGCTCGAGGCCTACTGGAGGGCACCCGAGGGCCTGAGGCACGAAAGGGTGCTCGTAGATGTCAAGCCAGGCCAGGAGACCCAGGCAACCCTAACCATGAAGCCAGAGCCGCAACCCAACCAGATGACGAGCCCACCCACACAAACACCATACCCACAGGAAACCGGTGCCCAAGCCACAACGACACAGCAACCACAAGCTACTCAAGCTCCGACGCAAACCACCACGGGGACCCAAACAACAAGCACGGCGACAACGGCGCCTGAGGCTCAGGAGGTCTCTTCACAGTATGGAACACAGGCAACGACAGCCCAAACAAGCCAGTCCAGCATAACACAAGCAACAAGCCCACCCACATCACAGCAGAGTGTAGAGGAAACGGCGCAGACAGCAGAGCCTGGACAGGCATCACAATCTTCCACAGGCCAATCCGGAACCATCCAAACCAGCTCCCCAGAAGGGTCCATGACAAGCACCCTAACGGAGACATCGACTCAAGCAGAGCGGGAACCCCAGGGCGGGGGGCCCTCGCCCTTCCTATACGTGCAGGTGCTAATCGTAGCGGGTCTGGCCCTTGCAGTGATCCTCCACCACCAGGGAAAACTGGGTCTGGGGCTCGCTGGAATCCTTCTCGCGAATGTTAAGCACCGCCAGAGGATAGTAGCGGCACACCGTGGGCCGGTCTTCATAGACGGTGCAGCCGTTTTCCTCATCCAGGAAGGGGCAGGCGCCATCGTCGTTCACCTTCATCTTCAGGCCCGGCACCTTGTCCTGATCCATGGGCTAGGGAACCGTGTACTTGTCCAGGAATTCCTCGGATGTCATGCCAAAGCGCTGCTTGAGACGCAGCACGTCATAGGGAACCAGGGTGATATCCGAGCGTTTGCAACAGGCATTGAAACAGGAAATACCCTTATAGCAGCTGAATTTAAGTTTGCTGTCCGGCCCCAGTACCTTGGGCAGGGCGGGACTCTCGTTGTACTTCTCGTATATTGCGTTGCAGAGCATGATGTGCTCGGCTATCTCTACTATCCTCGCTATCTCTATTATCTTGGCCAGGAGGTAGGCGAAGGCCCCGCTGCTGTTCTCCA
>JALWDA010000195.1 GCA_027014955.1 Desulfurococcales archaeon
CCCCCCGGTCAACAACCACGAGCTCCACCCCCTGCAGGCAAAGAGGCGGTACCCCACCCGCGGGGTACCCCGTGGCCTCGCGAACCTCCCCCCGAGACGCGGGGCCTACCTCGCGAACCCCAAGCGCGCGAGCTAGCTTCCGGGGAGACACCCTACAGTCTCCCCGAACAATTAGAGCAACTAGTCTCCCCTCAACCTTCCATACCAGGGTCTTCACAATGGCCTCTGGCGGCAACCCCGTGGCACGGGAGGCCATCTCCACACTCCTCACAGGCTCGGGGAACCGCATCAACTTAATAACTCCCGATTCGGCAAGCTTCTGGAGACACTCACTTTTCTCCTCGCGGAGACCGTTTCCCTTGGCCACGGATTCACACCTCGGGAGGGTTCCGATACGGGTGAACTTGTTATACTGATTGGGAGGAGACGACCTAATCACTCGGCCTCTGTCATAAACGGGACCGGGAAGCTTCGGGGTAATTCATGTGGTTAGGTAAGGTAATGGCTTTTGAGGCCCTCCTTGACCGCTGCGTTATGCAGTTTCTTGTCCCCAGTGTGGAACTCGAGGGCTTTGACGGCCTTTGCAGAAACTATTTGAAGCGCGTCCGCCTGGTGTATGTTGTGTTTCTCCACGAGGTCCCACGCCTGTATGAGAAGCACTGCCCTCACAGGAACCAGTTTCACGACCCTAAGCCTCAGTAGCCTGACCAGGTCCCTGAAAAACTGACGTTTCGCTCTCCTGTGTTCCTCAACATCCAGCCAACCCCTATTAAGGTACTTGTCGAGCACCCCCAGGGTTCTCCCATATTCTACACTGAAACGCTAGAAGGATATCGGCGTTGAGGGTTCTCTCGTAGAGTCCGCTCATCTGAGAGTCCCTTCTTCCTCGACATAGAGCTTGACGATAGCGCTTGAGTCCAGGTATGCGGTCCTCAAACTCTGGCGTCCCTCATCTCCCTTATCACCGTGCCCGCGTCGGTCCGCACCTTTGGTTTGACTGGAACAGATTCATCAGCTGGACTGCCTTCCATCCTCTTTAACCTCTCCTCCAGGGCCTCCGCAACCTCTGTATCTATCAGTTCTTCCTCGAGTGCTTCCTCCACTGCCTGGCTCAGCATCTTGAGCCCTTTCTCTACTGCTACCTTGGCCCTGAACTCTTCCCACAGGTCCCGCCTCACCATTATGCTGGTCTTTATCTTCTCGGCCACGTTTCCACCCTGATGCTCTATGGAGCAGTTACTATATCAGTCTTCACTATAACAGTCGCTAACGGTGAGAGCATATATACCTAAGAGGCCAGTGTGATTCATCCAACCATAGCGGGATACTCACGTCAATTTGGCAATCTATTTCATTCGTGTGGAAAATGCAATCGGCCTAGTGATGAGCCATTCCACACGTTAGACGAAATGTTTGTCGAAGGTTCAGGTGGTTTTCAGGAGTCTCCTAATATGCCTCATGTTCCGGGCGTAGAAGTATACTATGGCGAGGCCCGCCAGGGGGCCTGAGGCCAGGGCTATGCCGGAGAGCTGTGTCCCGGCGAGGTTGTAGGCGAGTCTTAGTATGAGGCTTGCGTTTAGGAGGAGCGTGGGGATGGGGGTGGGCGGGGGGACGCGGTTTATGGGGATCCCCGCGTGGCCGTAGAGGAGTATGGCGTCCACGCCGAATATGACGTTGAACATGAAGCCCAGGGCGAGGCTGTGCACTATGGCGTCCTCCGCCAGGGGCATCTCCGCCCCCAGGCCCCATGCCAGTGCTATGAGGCCCGCGGCTAGGAACCAGGCGAAGGAGAGCATTATGTGCATCCTGCTGTGCCTCTTGAGCCTATCGGGGACACCGGAGCTGGTTTTCTCAAGCAGCCCGAGGAGCCCTACGCTGCTCGCGGCGAGGATTCCCCCCGCTAGGACCAGTAGCCCTCCAAGCGCCAGGGCGGTTGGGGAGCCTGTGTATGAGAGGAGCAGTATCCCACCCACGCTAAGCGCGTAGCCCGTGACGGCCTGGGTTCTTATCTGCTCCCTCCTCTCCACCAGGGCCCTGGTTGGGGGGATGCCCATTAGGAGGGGGATGTCACGGGACTCTACCGCTATTATGGCGCCGACGGGGAGGACCATGCTGGCGAGGGCGAGGTTGAGGGGCAGGGGGCCCAGGAGCCCCAGCTGCTCCAGGGCGTGGGCCAGGGCGAGGAGGAGGGTGAGGAGAAGAGTTGTGGCGAGGAGGTGGTTATAATGGGTGGGCGGTAGGCCTATCCAGGAGCGGGTCAGGAGGCTCCTCCTCACGTGGAGGAGAACCAGCCCGGTGGCGAGGGCTGAGAGGAGGAGGCCTAGGCCTCTGGAGGCGAGCGTGTAGGCTACCATACTGGCCCAAACTGTGGCAACGAAGGCCACTATGAGGCTCCGCGATGCTGCACGCTTGCTCCACTCGGCCGAGAGTAGGACTAGGAGCTCCGCGCTTATCAGGGCGAGTGTGAAGCCCATCACCATGTAGAACCAGTGGTGGGCGAAGAACCGGGGCGTCCAGGAG
>JALWDA010000196.1 GCA_027014955.1 Desulfurococcales archaeon
GCTCCAGGACCTTCCTCCCCGAGGCCAGGCCCGCCGCCAGCCGAGGCCGGGCGCCCGTGGCCCTCCTCACCAGTTCCAGGAGCTCCCGGTTGGCCCTCCCCCCACGCGGGGGCGAGGCTACGTGGAAGACAAGCCTGTCCCCATCCACCTCTATCCCAACTCTCCGTGAGCCCGGGCGGACCCAGGCCTCCAGCAAGAGCCTGCCACTCCTTGTCCTAAGGCTTTTCTCAACAGCCTCCCTGCACCCCAAGACAGGCACCCCGCCCCTGGTATTGTGTCATGCAAAGGGATCGGGCTTGCATCCTATTTTATCCCCTGTCCCCCCTGATATGCCCCCAGGGGTGGATTAAGGGTGGCGGACTGGGAGGAGAGGCTGGTCTGGAGCGGCCGGGAGCTGGTATGGGCGGGCGACGGGCGTCTCTATCTGAGGGGCGTGGGGGAGGAGATCCTCAACCACCCCTACATCGAGGAGGCGCACCGGAGGGTGCTCGAGGAGTACAGTCCCCCCGAGGGGAGGCTACTACTACTCATCCCCTGCAGCTATGGCAAGCCCTACAGTCAGAGCTACATCCACTACATGATACAGAGGACCCTTGTGAAGACCGGGTACTACGACAGGGTGCACCAGGTTATACTAACCAACGCGGGCGTGGTGCCCCGGGAGCTGGAGGAGCACTACCCCTACGTGGCCTACGACTGGAACCCCCTGAAGGAGACCCCCGAGATAAAGGAGAAGTACACCCAGGTCCTCGCCCGGAGGCTCGACGGGTACCTCGAACGCTTCTGGAAGCTCTACAGGGGCGCCCTGGCCTTCCTGAGGCAGGACAGCGACTCCTGGAAGGCCGTGCAGAGGGTCATAGCGGGGGGCAGGCACAGGGGCTTCAACCCCAGGAACCTCGCCCCCCACAGCGTGGACCCCGAGGAGCTGAGGGAGGTCACCCTGGGCCTCCCCATGTACAGGGACGACCCCGACGCCCTCCTAGTTACCAGGAGCGCCCTCTCCTCCCTCCGCCGGGGCATTGTGGAGTACTTTGAGAAAGAACCGGGGGCCTAGCGGCTTCGCCCCCCTGTGGGGCACATAGCAGCCACAGTTCCCGAGCCAACACTGTGATGGCCTGCGACGATGGTGTCTGGGATGGACGTTGTCCTCGAGGCCCGTGGCCTTTGGAAGATATACCGCACTCGGGGCCACCAGGTGGTGGCGCTGAGGGGCGTTAGCCTGGAGGTGGAGAGGGGGAGCATCTCCACCCTCCTGGGCCAGAACGGCGCGGGCAAGACCACGTTCATCAGGATAGCCGCCACCCAGCTCCTTCCCACGCGGGGCACCGTCAGAGTCCTGGGCTACGACGTGGTGGAGGAGGTGTGGGAGGTCAGGGAGCGCATCGCCGTGGTCCCCCAGGAGGCCCGGCCCCTCCTCTTCCCCAGCCCCATGGAGTACGTGACCACCCTCCTGGTGATGAGGGGCATGACGTGGGCCGAGGCCCGGGCCCGGGCTAGGGAGGCGCTGGAGGACATGGAGGTGCCCCGGGAGAAGTGGGACAAGAGCACCTGGAGCCTAAGCGGGGGCATGAGGAGGCGCGTGATACTCGCGGCGGTGCTCGCCATGGACGCGGACGTGGTGTTCCTGGACGAGCCCAGCATCGGCCTCGACCCCCTGGCTAGGAGGGGCCTGTGGAGCAAGATATCCCGCCTCCGCGAGCAGGGCAAGACCGTGCTGCTCACAACCCACTACATGGAGGAGGCCGAGGTTCTGAGCGACAGGGTCTTCCTCATACACGGGGGCAGGGTGCACAGAGTGGGGAGCCCCCGGGAGCTGGTGGACTCCCTGCCCTGGAGGTACAAGGTGGAGGTGACCAGCGAGTGCCCCCGGGTCGGGGAGCTCAGGGGGAGCTACAGGGTCGTGGGCGAGAGCCCCCCCTACACCATATATGCCCCCAGCCACGGGGAGGCGGGGGAGCTACTCGAGACCCTCACCCGCGTGGGGTGCAGGGCCTCTTCCTCGCCCGTGGACCTGGAGGACGTCTTCATACTCACGGTAGGGGAGCGCATATCCCCCGAGGCGGGAGAGGGGGGTGACGACACGTGGGCCGAAGCCTGGTAGAGAACCTGGTGCGCCAGGCGAGGGCCGCCCTGGCCTTTGGCTGGCTCAACGGCGTGGTCGCGGGGCGTAGGAATCCCCTCTGGATTATAAACTACCTGGTGGCGCCCCTGAGCTTCCTGGTGCTTATAAGGATATTCGCCCGGGAGGAGATGATAGGATACGCCCTCATAGGAGGCGTCCTCATGACCGTGGCGAGCAACGGCGTTGGGCTCATGGGCGACGTGGTTTTCTACAAGAACACCATCAAGCTCCAGGACATGCTCGTGGCCAGCCCCCTGAGCCCCCTCGCCTACCTGGCAGGCTTCGTGCTCAGCGGGCTCCTATTCGCCCTCCCCGGCCTAGCCATATTCTGGGCCCTCATGATAACCCACGGTCTCCTCACCCTGGGGAACCTGGCGCCCCTCACCCTCGCGAG
>JALWDA010000197.1 GCA_027014955.1 Desulfurococcales archaeon
TACTCGACAAGCCCAACAGCGGCTACCTCGAGATAACCGTGACCACCAAGGAGGGCGCCCGGGCCCGGGCCCTCCTAACCCTCACCAGCTGACCCTCAAACTGTTGATGAGGCCTTGTAAGCCAGCACCTCCGAGTGCGAGGCACGACCAAGCAAGTCTGTCTAAAACAATGGCCCCACAACCGGTTGTAAGCCAAGGCTTAAGGCATGTAATTCCCAAATATTGTCAGGGGGGATGGCGTTGCAGGAGGTTGTTAGGCTCCCCCGGAGCCTCGCAAGGAGGCTCCAAGAGGAGGCCCGGGAACAGGGCATGGCCCTCGAAGAGTACCTGGTGGAGCTCCTGGCAGGGGACCTAGACCCCCCAGAGCGGGCGAGGGAATATTTGGAGGCTGCACGTGAGCTCCTCGAGCAGGCCCGGAGAGGGCTGGAGGAGGGCGGCGTGAGGCAGGCTGCTGAGAAGCTCTGGGGCGCAGCAGCCCTGGCTGTGAAGGCCTACGCCTCGTGGAGGGAGGGCAAGCGCCTGACCAGTCACGGGGAGCTCTGGGACTACACCCTGGTGCTCCGGAGGTGGCTCGGCAAGTGGGTAACCCGCGTCTGGGGTATGGCCAACTCTATGCACACCTGCTTCTACGATGGCTGGTGCAAAGAGGAGCACGTCCAGGACGCCCTCGAAGACGTAAGGGAGCTGGTGAATAGCATAGAAGAGAAAATGCGCAGAGCCGGTTGAAAAACGATTCCAGCCAGCGTATCTGCAAGATTCTCATTGAGAGGGATTTTCTTAGTAGGAATCTAACATGGTAGAGCACAAGTATGAGACTTTGCCCTGGAATGGGGTTTAGGCTATCTACCAGTTGTTGAGCACAGCACCCTGTAAATGGGGATGGTGAGGAGCTTAGGTCTAGATCGTTGACGATGGGATTAGGATTTTTCCGCGTCCTTTTATTAATACGTGTATTTGCTCTTTGGGGGAATATGGGTGGGAAAGGTCTTTCACCCTAGGCCAAGGTGTGGTAAAGGCATTCCGAGGCCATTGGAGGACGTGGGCCTGGCTGAGGGTGAGGAGGTGATTATTAATCGTCTAAGAAGCCTCGCCTTGACGAGTTTGTTGGAGTCCTGGGCAGGGCCTCGGTTGGAGAGCTATAATCCTACGGGAAGAACCCTACAATCCCTGAAAGCATGCGGACACAAGCACTCAAAGCATTATTGCCACGAGAATAATAACGCCCTCCAGGCATGGTATACATAGCGTAGACTCCTGATTGCCTTTGCCACGGCTACCATACTCTGTCTCGGGTTAGAGTCTTTCACTCTTATCAGCATACTCCCAACGCGGAGGATGGCTTGAGGCTATGCCGTTACCTTCCATAGGGTCCATAAATGGTCTTGGGCTAGAGGGGTATGGGCTTTTGTTCGGGAGGGGTTGGGCTCCGGGGGTAGGATACTCTGGGTCTTGAGTTATGCTGGGCCTGGCTTTTAGGGCGGCGTAGCTCATAAATTGTTATAGCTTTCTCTCAATTAAAATAAGATGGGGAGCGTGTATGGGCAAGGTGATTGAAGCCGTCTATGAAAAAGGGATGCTACGCCCCCTGGAGCGGCTAGACTTGCCCGAGGGGGCCCGGGTAAGGGTTAGGATTGAGGGGATATATGGACTCTTGAAGGACTGGGATATAGACGCCCAAAAGCTCAAGGATGAGCTTAGAAGCATACACGGTTGATATATCTTGACCCACTACTATGCAGACACTTACGCTCTCGTCGAGATCCTTAAGGGTAATCCCGTATACGAGCGGTACGCGAAAGACGTTCTTCTGACAAGCGAGTTTAATATACTAGAGCTTGCGTATGCCCTGGCCAGGGACTATGGTTCTAGGACGGCTCTAGAGATAATCCGTGCTGTTAGAACTTTCGTCACTATCATCGAGGCACGGGATGAAGATTACGTTAGAGCCTCTGTGTTACGTCTCGAGTTAAGAAAACAGGGCAAGAACATCTCTCTTATAGACGCTCTTGGCTATGCTATAGCAAGACGCCTCAGCATACCCTTTCTAACAGGAGACCAAGAATTTGAAAACCTAGAAGGAGTAGAGTACGTTAGATGAAAAAGACAGAACTTACTGAAAAAGGGCATAGATAGCAGAGGTCTCCATCCTAACCAATAGGCACCATCTCGTGGATATAAGTATTGTTTAGCTGTTCGGGAGTAGCTCGGCTGTGGAGCCACTGCGCTTTATCCTACCGTCTTGTAAAAGCACTAGACGGTGGGAGAGTCTCCTAGCTTGTGTAGGGGAGTGTGTCACGAGTATAATGGTGGCTTTGTTCTCTCGGGCGTACTGGGCTATGGTCTGCTCTATCTTCTCAGTAGAGGCGGGGTCAATGTTGGCGGTGGGCTCGTCTAGGAGGAGGACCCTGGGCCTGAGGGCGAGGGCGCGGGCCAGGCTGAGCCTCTGCCGCTGCCCGCCGCCTAGCTGGTGGGGGTAGTCGTG
>JALWDA010000198.1:0-1416 GCA_027014955.1 Desulfurococcales archaeon
ACGGCCCTGGGCGTGATAAGGACGGCGTGGAGGAGGGGCAAGGACATACGGGTCATAGCAACGGAGACCCGGCCTCTCCTCCAGGGGGCGCGTCTCACCGCGTGGGAGCTCAGGAGAGAGGGCATCCCCTTCAAGCTGGTCACTGACAACAGTGTGGGCTACCTTGCCTCCAACGACCTGGTGGACCTGGCCATCGTGGGGGCGGACAGGATACTGACCACAGGCCACTTCGCGAACAAGATAGGCACCTACATGATAGCCGTGCTGCTGAAGAGGCACGGCAAGAACATGTACACAGCCGCCCCAACCAGCACCATTGACCCCCATAGCAGGCCCGGGGAGTTCAAGATAGAGCTCCGGAGCCCCGAGGAGGTCACGAGCATCATGGGGCGCCTCACCATAGCGCCCCCGGGCACAGACGCGCTCAACCCCGCCTTTGACGTCACGCCCCCCGAGCTCCTTGACGCGGTGGTGACCGAGAGGGGGGTGGCCCGGCCTCCCTTCGAGGAGAGCATACCCAGGCTCCTCGAGGGAGGCTAGGGCCCCTGGTGCTGTTGGGAAAACTGTAAATATTATACAAACACATATTATATACAGCAGGCCTGGAAACGGGTGACAAGACTTGTCAACCCCTACCGCCCAAGAGGCCCGGGAGTCCCCCGAGGAGGGGGCCATAGTCATAAAAACCGGGCCTGTGAGGACCAGCGGCTACGCCCTCAAGCTCAGACGCGCGGTCAACGCTGCGTTCAGGGACCTCTACAAGCAGGGGAGGCTCGACCCCCGGAGGGTCAACGAGGTGGTCACGGAGCTCAACCGGGTCATATACGAGGTCCTGGTCAACCAGTACCGGGTCCCCAAGGAGGCTGTTGTGAACATCACCGTGGAGCTCGAGGTGGGCGATGAGGCGCCCCGGGTCCGCGACGTGAGCGTGGAGGTCTGGGAGAGGGACGACATACTCTCCAACAACGCCACCACCGATGTGAAGAGGAAGCTGGGCCTGGCCTCCTAGAGGCCGCGGCCGGGCGTATGGTCCATACCTTTTTATGCCCGCCCCTCCATAGCTTAACAGGGCCCCCCAAGCATATATACTGGGGCCCGGAGAACAGACCATGTCCGAGAAGTTGTTCTACCACGAGCTTTTCTCCAACGCCCCCCGTGACAAGATTGTGAAGAAGCTACTGGAGGCCTATGCCGATGAGTGGATAGCCGGTTACTACTACCAGCTAACCGCAATAACCATCCAGGGACCCAACAGCGAGACCATAGCTAAGCACTTCCTCGAGGAGGCCGAGGAAGAGATAAACAAACACTCCCGCCTCATAGCAGAAAGACTCAACCAACTCAACGTCGACCTCCCCCGGGACTTCTCCAAACTCATGGAGATAAGCGGGTGCAAATACCCCCCAATCCCCAACG
>JALWDA010000198.1:1426-7538 GCA_027014955.1 Desulfurococcales archaeon
CCCCCCCGACCTAGACGGGTGGAGAATCGCCGCCATAAAGGCCGAGATGTGCGCTATAAACGCCTACAAGGAACTATACGAGCTCACCCATGGCGTCGACCCCGTGACCGAGGAGCTCGCCGAGGAGCTGCTCGCTGACGAGACCAAGCACCGCACCGACCTCACAGACCTTCTCACCAAAGACGGCCTCAAACGCCTCGAGGAAGAACTAGGACAACAGAAATGAGGTCCTCTTGTTAAAAACTTATGTCCATAACTGTGCTTGCTAGTTGGAATAATCTTCCGAAAATAATTTTTAGAAAACCCAGTTTTCCTGGAGCTTCAAACAGGTAAACGGTACTCAGTAACGTGGAGGAGCCTCACAAGTTCCCCGACCCTCTTGTTTCGTAAAAGCTTCTCGTCAGCCGTGATCAGGGGGGCATCAAGCCTCTGGGCCAGCGAGACGTAGTAGGCATCGTAAACCGTTATCCCAGCATCTAGGCTCAGCGATAACGTCGACAGTGGGTCCTCGTCGCCGAGGGGCTCTATCCTTAACCCGCTGTCCACTAGTAACCTCAATGCCTCAGCAGCTGTACTATCGTCGGCCAAACCACGGAGAACATATTTTCGGAGTGCACTAGATGCCTCCAAGATTGCAGTGCAGGGTACGTGTATTGAAACACGGCCTTCTAGGAAATCGTCCCTGAGCCTCCTGGCATCCTCACTATATTCTTCTTGAACAACCCACTTTACCAAGACACTTGCATCTACCACTAGCTTCTCAGCGGCCATCCCTGTCCTCCCTGATAAACTGCGTAGCCAAATCCCCATCGATGGGTTTAAACTTCTTACTGACCTCCTCCATTGACTCTCTTAAACGTCTCGCCTTCTCCCTTCTCACGACCTCTTCAAGAAGATTACGTATAGTTTCCGAATAGTTGATCCCCAGTTTTTCTAGGTCCTCTTTCAACCTCTTTGGTATCCTTATGCTAATGACTACACTCAATGCTTTACATCCTCCGTATACTGTTCTAGTAATCGCGTTTTATACTACGAACTCACGCATACATTAGGTTTTCTCTCGGAAAAACCAAATCGTTTGAGCTAGGCATTTTTCGATAAATAGGGAACGGGAAAACGGGCTAAAGTGAAACAAGGCTACTCCAATGTCATGCGGGTTAGGGTGGGGCTGTGAAAGTCTAGCCAGCGGGTTGGAAGAGGTGGTAGGTGTTTCCCTCGGGGTCCTTGAATAGGGCCTCGAGGCCCACGCCAATATCCTTGGGCTCGGTGACCTCGACCCCCTTCTCCCTGAGCTCCTCAACGGTCTTTTCTATGTCCTCGACGGTGAAGACGATGCCCGTGTCCCTGGGGGTGGGATTGTCGCTGTGGTGGAGGGCGAGGACCGTGTTTTCCACCTCCAGCTCGCTCCACTCCTCGCTGGTGTACCTCTCTCTTAGCCCGACCTTGTCTCTCCAGAACTCTAGAGAGGACTCCATATCCCGCACGTAGACTATCACGTAGCCTATTTTTCTCAACAAGGGTCTTCACCTTGCTAAGGATAGAAAGCCGTGGGCATATATATATGGTCCACACCGGTGGGCTTTGCCGGTTCTTGGAACGGTTTTAATGCTTTAATACCCTAGCACGCCTGATTCTACACTAGCAGTGTCACCTATGGGCCTTAGACTTTATCAAGAACTAGTGGCCCAGGCAAAACACTTCCTAAAAACCAGCGGCTTCGATGCTGGGGAAGAAAGGCATGATATTGCACTATTCCACCTGGAGCAGGCGGCCCAGCTTGCTGTTAAGGCATATTTGCTGAGAGAGCTCGGGGATTTCCACAAGATTCACGGGCTCAGGGATTTGGCGAGGATGTCGAGGAACGAGTGTCTCAACAAGCTCGTGGAGGACAAGTGGTACATCGTGGACATACTGGAGGACGCCTACACTGGCTCGCGGTATTTCATTAGAAGCTACGGCGCTAAGGAGTATGAAGAGGCGAGGCGGTTCGTGGAGGAGGTGCTGAGATGCACAGGTATATAGAGTACCTGAGGAACAGGCGCAGGGACCTAGAGGAGAACCTCGAGGAATACCTGAAAGCCCTGAGCAAGCTCGCAGAGCGCCACGGGGGCAGAGCGTACCTTTACGGCTCCCAGGCAAGGGGAGACGCCCTCCCCTCCAGCGACGTTGACGTCCTCATAGTGGTCCCCAACCATGTCGACAGGCTAGAAGTACTCCACCAGGCACGCAGGCTGGTCCCCAACACCCTGGTCGAAATAAACGTGTTGAAAGAGGACGAGGCGAGGACTTCATAAAGTTAGCCAAGACTCTAAAACGGCTTAAATAACCCCCACAATTGCATTCCTGGCACAACAGGCGTAGGAAATCACTGGAGGTAACCATTGTATTCCTAAAACGATGAACCGGGGAGTGGTAAGCCCGAAGCATTTCACAAAACGTTCTCTAACAGTATCGGGCGCTGTTGCACTTGTCACTCTAAGTCGCTGTCAAAATACTCTGAATCATAATAGTTGTGGGACATAACGCTGTTCTCGACTGCATAAGTGAGCGTTGCGCTAGCGGGTGTGGCATGCAGGTAATCCATGTCGCCAGGGCCGTATGCTTCAAACCCCGAGGAACTCGTCACATCTACCCTTGTGACCGTGATATCAGCGTTCATTACCCTTAGCGTTATGCTACGCGAGGAGCTCCAGCTCCTCAGGACAAGTTCCTCGCCATCGATGGTTTCCCCCAGCCACTCTAAGTCAAGGTAGAGCACCATGTTCTGCCCGGTACCAGAGGGGGGACTTAGGGGGATGTCCAGCACTAGAAGGGGAGGCCTGGCGTAGAGGGCCCACCATACATTGTCGACATTAAGCCACACACCTGCATCGCTGCGCACCTGCATTTTCCATCCCCTGATGTACTCTCCCGTATCCGCGTTTATAGTATGGAGGCAGAAGTATCCGCTACTCCCTGGGATCGAGAGCACATATAATCTGCCTTCAGCTAAGTCCAGCCCGTAGGTCTTTGGACACCATTCAGGTAAGTCATATCTATAAACCCACTCTAGAGAGGGCTCGGCGCTGGGGTTTAGAGTGAACTTGGCAAGATAGAGGCTTGTAGAGGTTCCACCTGCAATAAACACGGCGTCACCCTCCAATGCGATGGGGAAAAAGAATGGTGAGAACCCGGTGAGGATGCCCAGGTTTACGATGTTGAGGTCCTTGTCAAAGGCCACGAAACCGGGATAGAGTCTCAGGACAGATGAGGGGAGATAGTAGTTAACCGCTGGCCCCAGGACCACCCAGTTTTCATTAACCCTCAGGTTGTAGGACTGTTGCCTGAGGATGATAAGGGGTTTCCGAAGCCAAGGAGATGTTGGGTGGGTGCAAGGATCATCATAATTTGTTACCCACAGGTGGCGGACCCTGTAGGAGGCGGTGCCATGGTCCCAGTAGCCTAGCAGAATGGTTTGATACGCATTGCCAGAACGTTCTAGGTACGAGTTGGTAACAAAATAGGTCCTCCTGCTACTGGCATCCTCCACTGCTTGAACGACCTTGTTCCCCACCCCTGTCCGGTCTTCCCAATCCGTTTCCCCAGGGCATATACCATCCATAGCGTTGGGCGAGATTGTTAGTAAAGTGGTGGGGAAAGGACCACCTTCGCCGGGGAACAGCGTGTGTGCTGTAATGTTTTGCCTGCTAGGGTCATGGGGGTTGGTGAGGGTGTAGAATGCTTGGTATCCCCCAGCGTGGGGGAGAACCGCCCCAGCAGCCGGGGCCAAGTCCGTTCCACCGCCAGCGGGTATTCGGAACCGCTTCATCTGCCCCTCTTCTACTACTAAGAAGTATGCGTCCCCATGGTCGTAGTCGGGGAAGGGTGTGGCCGTGAAGTGCTTTGTCAGCGAGCGGTAGAACCTTGATATCCCATCGGGGCTGTAGGAGTAAAGTGAGGGGAGGAAGTGGTTTGGGTCAGGATTATCCTCCATCGCTATGAATCCCCTGCGGTACACGTTGAAGGGACCGCTCAGGGATGAGGCCGAGCCCTCGCTTCCCCTAACATCATAGGTGACGATTGACCAGCGAGGAACTTTGTTGGTTAGGAAAATTGGAAGCCTCACCACAGCTGTGTCCCTGGGGTTCAGAGTGACTGGCTTGTGCATCCTATAGACTGCCATGAGGCTCTCCTTATGTACATCATATATGTAGATGGTGTCCACATCCACAGGTTTCGACCCAATGTTCCTTAGATGCAGCCTCGGCCCTTCGACAGCTTCGAGAATAACTGGGTTGAAGCTCCCCGCTTTCTCTACGCCCTCGCTGGTCTCGAGCGTTGTTGTATAGCCCTGGATTAGGACCGCAACCGCGGTTGCAGTCACCACAAGCATTACTGCAGCGGCGAGGTGGGATAGGCTGGCTTTAGGGAATGGGTGTTTCTTCATCCTAGTTCTACCTTGGGTTATTGTTCGTTTGTACCTTGGGCCCGGTAGTTGTATGTGTGTATTTATGGCTTCTGTTAATAGTATTAATGACTCTATATTGATATTTACATATACGTGCAACATAAGTATTGGTGAAACAGGAGAGCAAGAAGGCGACAGAAGTACAATGAAATAAAGATAACGAGAAAAGGCAATATCTCCCCCTGTTAGAGAATTATGTACCTAGACTAGTCATTCCACCTTCCTCATACCAATATTCAGATTACAAAAACCCTTAACGTAAATAGCGTCGAACAACCTCCACCAGGTTAGACGTCCCACCCTTTCTAGGTCAATTACGCACCAAGCGTCACGGCAGCGTACCGTGGCTCCAAAGATGAGAGTAGGAGCCATAGCTACGAGGCGAAGCATAAGCCATCACAGTTCTATATCTTAACATTGGAATTAGGGAGTTAAGGTTCCTGCGCCTGGAGGTGAAAATTCTTTAGAGTACTCAGCGGGGTTAGTCCTGCTTAGAGGCGACTTGGTTAGGCTAGAAATACTCGGTCACAGCCTCTATATCTTATGCGATAGAATAGCTGATTATTGTCCCTACCCCTAATAAGGGAGTGACAGTGTATCTTTAAATTAAGTAAATCCAGTGTTGATTAGACTGGTTATCAGGCCATTGTTACCCGCCCACCTTAATTACGGAGAAACGGTGGGTCTCCACGACCTCTTCCAGGCCCGGTTTGAGACCCAGTAGGCTGGTGTACTTCCTTAGTATCCCCCGGAGCTCCTCCCGTTCCTCGGGGGTCAGGTAGCGGTGCTCTAGCCGGGGACGGCCCAGCTCCAGGGAGCCTCCGACTAGGAGTAGCCTCTCCTCCAGGGCCTTAGGGGTCATACCGCTGCGGTGCCTCAGGTAGGTCTCTATAATGCCCCGGGGCTGGGGGCTCCCCACGTCCAGGGGGTCAAGCTTCTCGAGCGCGTATATCACGCCCCCCACCATGCCCGAGGCGAGGTGCCTCCCCACCTTGCCGAGGAGAACCATGCATCCACCCGCCATGTACTCGGCGGCGAAGTCCCCCACGTCACCGCCCACCACTATGCATCCTCCCTTCATCTGGACCCCCAGGCGGTTGCCCGCGTCGCCCTTCACGGCTATGAAGCCGCTTCTCATGGCCTGTCCCAGCGCGTCCCCCGCGTTGCCGTGTATGGCGAGTGTGGTGTCCCTCATTGAGTCCCCCACGTCCTCCTGGACGTCACCGTAGATGGTGGCCTCCAGGCCCTCTGTGAGGTTGAAGCTAGCGTTGCCCACGACGCCCCATAGCTCCAGCCTGCCCCCACGGAACCCGTTTGCAACATACCTCTGCCCCACCAGCCCGTAGGCCCGGGCCACGCCCCTCCTCTCAATCTCCTCCCACAGCCTCCTGTTGAGCTGGAGGTCGTTAAGCCCCCTCGCGTCTATCCCTCCTTCAACCACGCTCCCCGGGGGCTCTATTGGCGTGGAGTCCCTGGAGAGACCCTTCGCCTCAACCTCCCCATCCGGGTAAACCAGGAGCCTGGAGCCCCCACGCATCATGGCCACGGGGGAGTGGGGATCTAGGGCTCTGAGGGCCCCCGCCTCGCTTGCGAGCAGAACCCTCTCCCCCGTGATGGAGGCGTAGAGGGGGCGGAAGTGGTGCTTGTCCACAAACGCCATAAGGT
>JALWDA010000199.1 GCA_027014955.1 Desulfurococcales archaeon
GGCTTGTCAGAGGTAGTCCTCGCGGTCGTGGACCCCAGGGCCTTCTCCTACCTGAGGGAGAGACTAAGGGAGCTCGGCATAGGCTTCTCCGTTCCACGTGAGCTCCCCGTGGATTGCAAGCGGGGGAGGATCCTCTTGACCGACCGCCCCCGCGAGGCGGCCCGGGGGGAGGACTGTAGGGTCATAAAGGTGGGGGGAGACCGTGAGTCCTGGGAGGCGGCGGTGGCAGAGCTCCTAGCTGGCCTCGCGGGCAGGGAGGTGCTGAAGGAGATAGTAATAGGCGTGGACACTGGTCAGAGGACCCACGCCATGGTGGTCCTGGGAGACGGGATGGTGCTCTACCAGGCCAAGCTGGGCGAGGAGGAGCTCCTAGAGGCCATAGAGGGGATGCTCAAGACCCCCCACCAGAGGCTCCGTATAAGGATAGGCGCCATCCCCGCCAACATGGACAGGGCGGTGGAGCTCGCATGGCGCATAACACAGCGCACCGGGGCCCCCGTGGAGCTTGCCGACGAGGAGGGGACGACCCGCGTCAGGGGGAAGACCTCCAGAAGGGCGCCGCGTGACAGCGACCTCAGGGCCGCCTACCTTATAGCTACACGATCTTCAACCATAGCGTCAATCGGCAAGGGCTAGGAGGGAGGGGCCATGGACCCCATACGCTCCTCCACCCAGCCCAGGATACTATGGGTTTCAGGACCCCTGAGGCTAAGGGTGGTGGAGGGCACGGCGAGGATACTGGGCGCCTCCCTGGGCGAGGGAGCTGGGATAGTCGTGCACCGGGACAGGAGCTACATGGTCGAGCTGGAGCCCGGCTCCGCCCTCGAGGTGGAGAGCGGCCTGGGGGTGGTGAGGGACGCCCAGGCGGACGAGGTGGAGGCCTACCGCGAGTGGCTGGATGCGGTGGAGAGGGTCACGGGCGCCTGCAGGGGCTCCTGCAGGGTCGCGGTCATGGGACCCGTGGACGCTGGCAAGACGAGCCTCCTCACGCTAATAGCCAACAGGCTACTGGAGCAGGGCAGGGGACCCGTGGAGGTGCTCGACACGGACCTGGGCCAGTCAACATACGGCCTCCCTGGCTTCGTTGTGCGGGCACAGATCCCGGCACCCACCCTCTGGGAGAGGACCCCAAGGGCCAGTAGGATGAGCTACGTGGGAAGCATAACCCCCGCGGGCTGGGAGCACCAGGTTATAGCCTCGTCCCTCAGCCTATTGCTGGAGGAACCCCCCTCCGGCCCCCTGCTCGTGGACACCGACGGGTGGTTCACAGGCACGAGGGCTCTGAGGTACAAGGCGGAGCTGGCGGCGAGGCTGGGCGTGGACTGGGTATTGGTGGTAGGGGCTCCACCGGGCGAGGGGGGCATGTTCAAAAGGATCTCGCCCGCCCCCACGCTCTTCCTCAGGAGCCCGCCCCGCAGGGTGGTGAGAGACGCCCGGGAGAGGAGGATGCTGAGGGGGGACAAGCTGTACCTCGTCGACTCCCTCGAGACCCTCCTGGTCAACCTTGGTGAGACGCCCCTGCTGGGCACTGTGAACCTGGGCCTCGGCGAGCCCCTGGCCGAGGAGGAGCTGGCCCGCCTGGGGGAGGAGATGGGGGTGCGCCCAGTATACGGGGAGAGGCTGGGTGGGAAGACGATCCTGCTCGCCAAGAACAGGCCCCGGCAAAGGCCCCCAGGGGGTGACACCGTGGTGCTGGGCATGGAGGCCCTGAGGGGCCTCCTGGTGTCACTCGCGGACGAGAGGGGGAGGGACTACACCTACGGGATAATCACGGGGGCCGATGAGGCGCGGCGCCTCCTCATACTCAGGACACCCCAGGCCGGCAGGGTCCCCAAGGTTATTAGGACGGGCGTTATACGATACCAGGAGGACAGCATAGTCATGGACACCCGCCTTAGGACAATCTCCCGCCTAACAGAGGCCTGAACCCCAGGTGATTAGGATTGGTAGGAGAGAACAACCTGTCCCTCACCCTATGGGACGCGCTGCGGAAACTCGGCTACCAGGAGCACAGGGGGGAGCCCGACCCCGTACACGAGGCCGCGCTGCTAATAAAAAGAAAGCAGGGGGAACCCCCCCTCCTCTTCAGGCCACGGGGCTCAAGGCTCAGGGCCGCGTCCAACCTGATAGACACCCGCGGGAAGCTCTTCAGCCTAGCTGGGCTGGGAGGCGATGAGGATGCCTACGCGCTCCTCTCCCGCCTCCCCCCAAGGCTGGAGGAGGTCTACGTGGAGGAGAGGCTGGAGGACCACTATGCGAGAGAGGGCCTCTCCCTGGAAAGGGACCTGGGGGCCCTCAAGTATTATGAGAAGGACGCGGGCCTCTACCTGACCTCCACCATAGTCGTCGCAAGCACGGGGGATTCCCACAACGCCAGCATCCACCGGATGCTGGTGAGGGACGGCGGCAGCCATAGGGCCAGGATAGGGCCCCGCC
>JALWDA010000200.1 GCA_027014955.1 Desulfurococcales archaeon
CTCTTATAATCCCCCTTATATCGCCCTACTTGGGGACAGGGTTATAGAATTATATGAGCTACTCTTGGAGGAGGGCTCGGTCACCGGTCCGATAGCCAGAGTTCCCCTGAAGATGGTGCCTGAAAAACCCTGGCTGGGTGTGGCCCTTGGTTTTTCTGAGGAGGTTGCGCAGGAGGCCTCGAGGGTGCACGGCCTAGGTGATGTGGCCGGGTTTGTTGTCACGGGGGTGCTGGTGGGCAGCTCTGGGGCCGTGGTTTTCGCGCAGGTGGCCTTGAGCGATTAGAATCCGATCGCAACGGCTGGGGTGCACTAGAGCTCATAGGTCACTTCGACGGGCTCCTTCCTACGCAGGGACTCCCAGCAGGCCTCTCCTATAGCAACTGCCCTGTAGCCGTCAACAGCGTCCACGGGGGGTTTCTTGTCCTCCTGTATGCTTTCCGCGAAGGCCTCGAGCTCCTCGATGTACGCGTGGAGGAACCTCTTCTCGAACCATGAGACGCCCGTGAACACTACGCCCCCGGACGTGGCGAGGGCGCTGGTGTTATCAATGCGGTTGTCCACGTAGGCCGTGCCCTTGGTACCGTAGACCTCGGTCCTCAGGTCATATCCGGGGGGGTTGACCCTTATCCCCTGCACGAACCCGTAGGCTCCTCCCCTGAACTCGAGGAGAACCTCGGCGAAGTCCAGATCCCCGGCCTCCCTTATGTGCTCCACGAGCCCCGAGCTCCCCCGTGCAAATACCCTAGCGATCTCGTCGCCCATTAGCCATCTCGCCATGTCCGTGTCGTGGGAGAGCATGTCCATGAAAATGCCCCCGCTCTTACTTGGGTCGACCACCCACCCCTTGGGCGGGGCCGGGTCCCTCGCTATGGCCACGTAGGAGAGGGGCTTCCCCACCGTGCCCTCCTCTATCGCCCTCTTGGCCCTCTTGAAGGCCTCGTCGAACCTCCTCATGTAGCCCACCTGCAGCTTAAGGCCGCTGGCCCGGGCCCTCTCCACGATGTCCCTGGCCTCGCTCTTGTTCTGGGCGAGGGGCTTCTCCACGAGAACGTGGACCCCCGCCTCGAGGGCCGCTGCTGTCATCTCGCGGTGGAGGAACGTGGGGGTGGCGATAACCACGGCGTCTACCTCCCTCCGGTCCAGCATGCGGGAGAAATTAGTATACCAGGAGACCCCCAGCCTCTCACCCACGCTCCTCGCCAGCTCCTCAATCACGTCCATGACAGCCACGAGGCGGCTCCTCTGCGTGAAGGAGTGCAGGAGCTGGGCGTGGAGCCTGCCTATGCGCCCCAGGCCCGCGACCGCGACCCTGAGAAGTTCCAAGGCATCACCACCCCCGGGTTCATAGTGGTGAGGCCCACCTGGAGATACCCGTTTTCACGAGTATCCTGAGGGTCATGTCAATCGCCTCCCTCTCGTATCTCTCCCTGAGGAGAGGGTCCTCCCCATAGGCCTCCAGGAGCTTCTCGCGGAGCACCCTCGCCCCATCTCTCTTCACAGCCTGGAAGAGGAAGAAGTAGTGCCGGAACAAGTCCGAGCGGGGGTCCCTTTCCCCCCTCGCCAACGCGTCCTCCACCATGCGCTCCAGCTCTTCGGAGTAGAGGCCGCTCCTGCTCCTCACGTACTCCCGGGACTTCTCGAGCACA
Source organism: Desulfurococcales archaeon (assembly GCA_027014955.1). Classification (GTDB taxonomy): domain Archaea; phylum Thermoproteota; class Thermoprotei_A; order Sulfolobales; family Fervidicoccaceae; genus JALTXS01. The sequence continues at coordinate 1,647 of JALWDA010000200.1, forward strand.
GTATCGTATATCTCCTCGAAGAGCCTCCTAGGAGCGCTGCCGGGTGGCATGCCTGCCATCACCTCTAGGAGGAGCTGGATGTACACGCCCGAGACCTTGTACTTCACCCTCCCGCCGAGAACCCTCCTCAGGGTATCCCAGGTGCCGGGCCCCTTGTCGCTGTAGGGGTGGGCCCCGCTCCCCGAGTGGATGGAGAGGAGGGCCCCTTGGGACCACGCAACCCTGTGGAGGCGGGAGAGCCTCTCCTCCAGCTCCCCTATGTCACCACGGTAGTCCTCCCTCTTCTCAAACCCAATGTTGGGCGCCACGAAGTCGGCGCGAACCCCCCTATGTGCAAGCTCGTTGAGGTAGAAGAACACCTCCTCCGGCGTGGTCCTCCAGGGGAGCTCGTCCAGCACCGCCTCAACCCCAAATACCGGGCCAAGCGTCTCCATCGCTATCCTGTGTATCTCAACAGCGTACTCGATGCTCTTCAGGTACCTCGCCACCAGGAGCCCCAGGCGCTCCCGGGTAAAGGAGAGGCCCAGGCGCCCCGCAGGACCACTGGAGTCGAGGTAGTCCCTCTCCATCCTCCTCCAAACACTCGGCTCCAGCTCATCCAACGCGCCCAGGGCCTCCTCGGCCAGCTCGGGCCTCTTGTCGACCAGCTCCGTGGTGTCAATGGCTATGACGTCCACCCCGCCCGCCTCCCGGGCCTCCTCCAGCTCCCTCCTAATGTAACCCAGGGAGGCCCGGGAGGCGGGCGGGGTGGACGTCATAGCCATTGACACCACGG
>JALWDA010000201.1 GCA_027014955.1 Desulfurococcales archaeon
GTCGTCTCCGTGGGGCTTGGAGGCTGGGTCTCTGCCGGTGCCGATGCGCCTGTCACCCTGCCAGCTACCTCGGCGGGGAGCTCTAGGGCGGCGCCGGGCTCGGGCGCGCCCTGGGGGGACTCCACGGTCTCAGTGCCCATGGCCTCAAGATAGTTCATCGCCAACAGCGTGTACTCGGGGCTGAGGACGTTGGGGTCGTTGATACCGTGGAGGCTCCACTCCTCGCCACCCAGAGGGCCCAGCTGGTCCTTGGGAATAAGTATCCACAGGGAGTCGCCGGAGAAAACCAGTGCATCGGGAACCGTGGTTACCTGGCTGTACTCGTCCATAGCCTGGAGGAACGCCGTGCCAGCCGCGTAGCCAGGGAGCCCCACCATGACCTGGAGCTCCGCCCGAGGGTCGTCATCCACGTTTATGAGCATCACAAGGCTCCACGTGAAGGTCGCCCCAAGCGTGTCCCTCAAGTAATCGGGGGGCTCGGCGAACCTGACGTATATCACCTTGTGGCTGCCCGCATCACCCACGCCCACCTCCACAACATCCAGCTGGCCCGCGGTGACGCCGCTAGGGAGGGACATTACCGTGGGGTCACCGCTGGGGTCCGTGACACTGTCTTCGAGCACAGCTTGCTGTGCAAGAGCCGGGTGGGCAAGTGGGAGCAGTGCCAGGACTGTTGCCATCAGGATTATGAGGGCTAGGCACCAGTGCTGGCCTGGAACGTCGCCTGCACAAGCGCGTTTATTTGGACTTCCCACTCGTGTCTCCAAAGGGGATTTCATAGGTTTCACCTTTTCTCTGCATGACCTTGGGTGTAAAACTGGAGACTCGTGGTCTCCAAGGGGCCCCACGAAGCCTTCCCATCCACCCCATGTGCAGGAGGCCCTAGAGTGTGGGTGAGAAGTCCCGTGGGGTTGGAAAAGGGATATGAATGATTTCCTTATATAATATTAACCTATAAAACAACCCATTGACCCGCTGGTACAGATTTATACCCGCCGGGTTCCAAATACTAGAACACCAGGGAGACACCCATGCTGATGAAAGTGACTGTTATTCACAACAATAAAGCAGTCAGCCCCATTGTAGCCACCATCCTCCTCATACTCATAGCCATAGGCGCCGCAGTGCTCCTCTACAACGTCCTAATGACACAGCAACAGCAGGCCGAGAGGGCCGCAGGCAACGGGCTGGGGCTTCCCGATGTGAGGATAGAGGCCGTGACCGTGACGAACTACAGCATAGTGGCCCACATAAGGGTAGAGAATGCGCCCGCCACCTTCCAGGACGCCTACCTTTACGACATAAACAACACGCTCACCGCCAAGCTCAGGACCCTCCACCCCCAGAGAGCCCTGCCCGGCACAGTGGTGAGTATCGAGTACTACTTGGACCACCAGGCCCTCCCCGGTCACTACCGCCTAGTAGCCGCTACAGTTGAGGGCATTAGTGCGGAGAAGCACTTCGAGACCCCCATCAACATTTCTAACACGGTCTTCCTGGAGAACGTAACCCACCTCAACAATAATCTGGCAAACAGTGTGAACACGACCGATGAGATGGGCACCTACTACGCCTACTTCGACACCTCTACCAATCGTGTTTATTTCAGAGTAGACCCCAGTCCTCCGGGGATAACGTACCTCAGGGTCGCGCTATACAATGATAGCAACAGGAACCTGGTCAGCGTGGGCTCCAACCCCGCTGAATTCACCTACTCTCCTCCAACTACGGGCCCCCTCACTGGGTACTGGAGTCCTGTCCTGCAGGCTTGGGAGCCTTTTACCGTGGTTATAAGCGTCAGCTGTAGCGAGTGCTAGGCTTCCTAGACAATCTCTTTAACCGGGGGAGGACACATTCCCCTATACATATAGCAAGGTGAGGCCTTTTGCCCCAGGAGAATGGAGATATCGAAAAAATTTACAAAGACTGGCCTTCTCTGGCTAGGGAGGCTTTGAAGCTCACTGTAACCCACGAGCTTGAGTCTACTGCCCTGGCAAGGGTTGTGGTCGCGGGCATGGGGGGTTCGGGTATTGTGGGTGATTTCGTGCAGTGGCTCGCACGGGTGCATGGTTCTAGCATCCCCTACGAGACGGTTAAGGACCTGGGCCCCTTCCCCCCCGGGTGGTTGAACGCGAGCCTTGTTTTCCTGGTAAGCTACTCGGGCAACACCGTGGAGACTCTCCGCTTCGCCAAATACGTATTGGAGGAGGCTCAGGGCGACCCTGTTTCCTCCCCCACTATGGTTGTCGCAGTGACTAGTGGGGGGAGGCTGGCGGAGCTGGCTGAGAGGGAGGGCCTTCCCCTGATAAGGGTTAGGGAGGGCCTTCTTCCCAGGGCGAGTCTGCCCCTTATGCTCCTCCCCATACTGAGGACGCTGGTCGAGGCGGAGGCCCTTGGGAGCATGGGCACGGAAG
>JALWDA010000202.1 GCA_027014955.1 Desulfurococcales archaeon
CTACCTTCCCCTTGCCCCCTGGCCCCAACATCTGGGGTTGTGTTTGCAGATAAATAACCGTTTCCACAAAACCTGGGGGTTTTGTGCTCGGTTGAGTTAACCCCCCGGTTAACACCATGCGATGTCCACGGGTCTTCAGACAAGGGCCTCCAGCAGCACTAATCCCATCGCAGACGCGTATTCCGCGTAGTGCCTGTCCTTCACCACCCTCCATCCCTCGGGGAGTGTGCCAATGGCGTCCTGGGGCAGGGCGATGAAAGGACGGGGCTCCCGGAGCCCCTGGGGCAATGTCCTGGACCTCTCCATGAGGGTGTCCCTCAAGAGGGACGCCTGTTCCACATAGGCCTCCCAAGAGGCCGGAGCCCTTGGAGTATCCTCTTCGAGCGGCGAGAGTATTTCAAGTCCCTCTATAATCCTCCTCGGGGCCCTAACCGCTGTCACCCAAACCCTCTCCCCACCAACGTGTGCTGGGACCTCGGCTATGAGCGCCGTATCCTCCGGGTAAGACTCTGCCGCCTCAGGCTCGTAGGCCAGCCTATGGGTTATATCGATGACGACCAGTGAGCCCCCAGCATGCCTGAGTAAGCCCTCCAGCACCTCCGCGCTAAGAAGACTGCCAGTGGGCTCATGGAGGTCGGCTAGGAACGCGAGGAACCCTCCTTCAATTCCGCGTACCTGCAAAGCCCGCGTGAAGAGCTCCACCGTCTTCTGCGTGTTGCCCGGAGGGAGTACGGGGAGGTCGTGAATAGTGGCCTCCCAAATGTAGGCGAGGCCATGGATGGCCCCGTCGAGGGGGTTGGGGAAGGCCTGGACAAACACTCGGGGCTTGGCTATGAGGCTGAGGGCGGTGAAGAGGTGGATGGGGTCCCGGTAGTGGTATACCTCCTCAACCCCCGCCTGCAGGAGGCGGGCGAGCCATTTTCTCAGACCCTCCCCGCGTTCCTTGGTTCCACTACCATGTACTATCCTATCCCAGAGCCCCATGCCCAGGCGGTGCCAAGGCCTGCGTGTCACCCTGTTTCCTCACCTACCCTTACCTGCGGGGCCCCTTGGCGAGCCTCCAAGCCGCTCGGCTGTAGTCCTCGCCGCCCAGGCCCTCCCGGGCCGCCTCTAGAAAGGCCTGCAGGCTCCCCGAGGTGAGGGGCGCGGGGGCGTTCTTCTCCCTCGAAGCCTCTATGAAGTAGGCCAGGTCCTTGGCCGCCATGCTCAGCCTGAAGCCCACAGGGTGCTCGTCGGCCATCATGCGGTCATAGTATTTCTCGAAAAGGAACCGGGTCCACGTGCTGCTCCCCGCCTCCACCAGGGCCTCCAGGGGAGCGTTCCACCTGGCTACCAGCTGGGCTGCCTCGCCCAGAGCTATGAGGGTGTTGAAGAAGAGGCTGTTCATAGCCAGCTTCACCACCATGGCCCCGGGTACGACTCCTGCGTCCACGGTTTTCCTAGTGTATTCTCCTATAGTTGCCAGGGCCTTCTTCTTGGCCTCCTCTTCGCCCGCGATAATTCCTATCAGCTCTCCCTTCCTCGCCACGGGGGGTCCTCCAAGAACGGGGGCCTCAACGTACCCTATCCCCGCCTCGGCTAGCCTCCTCTGGGCCCTCAGGCTGGCCGCGGGGGTGTTGGTGCTGCTGTTTATAACGAGGCTACCCTCCGGCGCCTCAAGGAGCCCGTCCTCCGCGTCCAAGAGCTCCTCCAGCGCCCGATCGTCGCTTATCAGGAGAACCGCCGTCCCCGCCCTGGCGAGGACCTCGGAGGGAGTGTTGGCCCTCTCCAGCCCTTCTATTGCCTCAACCTTGCCGGGGGTGCGGTTCCAGGCGATCACCCTGTGGCCCTTTTCCAGGAGGTGCCTTGCAACAGCACCGCCCATGAGGCCTAGGCCTATGAGGCCGATTGTCCTGCCCACTGTGGTCACCTTTTCTGGTATTACTGGGTGTTCCTCCTTTAAACGATGACCCCTCCAAAGGAAAGGATCGGGCCTCCTTCTAGGCGCCTTATCCACGCCATATGTTTCTAGACGGGTCGGTTAACCCCCCGGTTAACACCAGGCTAGGGCAATGGAGGGAACAACCGTGGCCAACCTGCCTCCCCCGCCCGAGGACATCGGAGAGATGACGGTGGAGGAGGCACTCCCCCTCTTCGAGGACGCCCTCTACAGCGTGGGCCTGAGCGAGAAGACCATAAAATCCTACCTCGCCGCGGTGAGGGACTTCTCCAGCCACGCGGGCAACCCCCGCATATCGAGCATAACAAGCAAGATGATCACAAGCTGGATACGAGCCCGCCTCGACCGGGGGTTCCCCCACGAGTCCCGCAACACCCGCGCGGACAGGAGGGAGACCCGCAGGAGAAGGCAGGCCACCCTCCACTACTACACCCTTTTCCTCAGACGCTTCCTCGAGTG
>JALWDA010000203.1 GCA_027014955.1 Desulfurococcales archaeon
GGCGGGGGGACTATGCCGTTGGTCACGTGGGGCTGGAAGACCACTATGCTGGCAATGGTCAGGAACAGGTCCTCCCTCCACCTCGCCACCACGGGGCGGGGCCTGAGGACCCGGTGTCCCCTCTCCTCGAAGAACCTGAGGAACGCGCTCCTCGCCTCGCTGACGCTAAGTTTCCTCTTAACGGGTATCTTGTCGAAGAAGTACTCCACGCAGGGGCTGTCCTGGCATGTGGTGGCGTTCCTGTCCAGGGTCCAGAAGTACTGGCCGCAGACGCTGCACCTCTTCCTCACGAAGCCCTTCTCCTGGAAGAACCTGAGCTGGTACTCGCTGGGGTCGGCCTGCCTCTCCCCGCCTGGCATCTCCTCCACTCTCCCATAAGCCTCCTAGGGGATGATAGTGCACGGGGCGAATATTTAGTCTTGCGAAGAAGCCTGTAAATCAATAAATAGTAAGGCAATACAGTGGGTGAGGAAGGCGTATCCCTGGTGGAAAACACCGTGTTTTGTGAAAACGTTGAGGATTAGAAGTCCAGGGGGTAGGAACCGGGGGAAGAGCCCCGGGGTGGCTGGGGTGTCGCTCAGCCGAAGAGGGCTCCGAGGCCGCTGGCCAGCTCCTCCTCGCTGAGCTCCTTCTTCTCCTCCTCTTCCTCCTCCTCAGCCTCTTCCTCCTTCTTCTCCTCCTCAGCAGGCTGCGCGGGGGCGGCGGCCGCGGCGGGTGCCGCTGCCATAGGGACTGCCGCGGCGCTCTTTATCGCCTCGTCGATGTCTATCTCCTTCAACGCGGCCACGGTTGCCTTGAGCCTGACCTCGTCGACCTGGACGCCTGCTGCTTCTAGTATTTTTTTAAGGTTTTCCTCGTTTATCTCCTTCCCAGCCTGGTGGAGTATTAGGGAGGCGTATATGTACTCTATCTCTCCTCACCTCTGGATGGCTTGTACGGGTGTTCCACCTGGGGGAACCCGCGTATTACGCTGGTACGCGTAATGCGAAGGTCCGGGTTGGGGGCTCGAAAAGAGTTTTAGCCTTGTGCGGGGTTTTAAAACTTTTAGCCGAAGAGGGCTCCGAGGCCGCTGGCCAGCTCCTCCTCGCTGAGCTCCTTCTTCTCCTCCTCTTCCTCCTCCTCAGCCTCTTCCTCCTTCTTCTCCTCCTCAGCAGGCTGCGCGGGTGCTGCTGGCGCTGCTGCGACGGGTAGGGGCGCCTCTATGCCCAGGTCCTTGGCCTTGTCGCCCAGAGCCGCCACTAGGGCGTAGGCCTTCTGCACGGCCCTTGCTATCACCTTGTCGGCTATGCTGGGGTCGAGCACACCGGCCTCCGCGGCCACGTTGATCATCCTGTTGTAGGCCAGGGCGATGGAGCGTTTCAGGACCTCGGGCTCGGGCACCGCCGCCTCTGCTCCCACGGCCAGGGCGCGGGCGTGGGCCTCTCCTATCATGCGCGTGTACTCCTCTATGTCTATCTTGAGCTTGTCCGCGGGTATCAGGACGCCGTTGTCCAGGGCCAGCATTATGTCTATGCCCATCTCCATGGGGTATATGCCGAGCCTCTGGAGCATCGCTGCGAGGTCGCTGGAGATCACGTCGCCGGGCTTGGCCACCTTGGTGTTCTTCGCTATCCAGATGGTGCCCCCCTGTACCCGGGTGGGTATCCTGAGCTTGCCGAAGGCGCTGAGTATGGGCCCGGGCTGGAAGCCCGTGTCCCCGGCGGGGATTATTATCTCCCTCTCCACCACCATGCCCGCCCGGGCGGGGACGGGTATCTTGGTGCGGGAGAGTATGCTGTACAGCCTGAAGGGGTTTATTCGGGTGAATATGAAGAGCCTCTGCCCCGTGAGGTGGGGGTCCAGCTGGTCAAGGCCCTTGAGGCCCGCCTTCTCCGCCGCGATGCGGAATAGGTTGTTCTTCGCCACTCTTATCTCTATGTCGTCGCCCAGCTGTTCCCGTAGGCGCTTCTTTATCCTCTGTATGAGGCTGGTGGGCACCCCGGTTATGTCGGCCACTGCTATGACGGGGTACTCGCTCATGAGCCGGGAGAGCTCCTCCACCTCCTGCCTCTTCCACTCGGGTATGGTCCTCTGCTTCACCACTAGCCTCACTTGCACACACCCCCTACCTTAGCTTGACCTTAACGGGGGGCCCCATGGTCTTCTTGACATAGATGGCCTCCAGGACGTTGAGGCCCTTGTACTTGTTCTCGATGGCCTGGAGGACCGCCTGGGCGTTCTCCACGAGCTCGTCCAGGGTGTTGTCAACCGTGCCTATCCGGACCTGTATCTGGGGCTGGTCCTTGAGCCTGAGGGGGACGGGCCGGCGGTGCCTGTTTGTGAGCGCGGAGGGGTCGCCCCTCGGGGGGAGGGGGACGGGTATCT
>JALWDA010000204.1 GCA_027014955.1 Desulfurococcales archaeon
GTCGGGGGGAGTGGAGCTGCTTCAGGCTGCTGCCCTCCGTTTATGCGAGTTCGCTTCTATGGGAGAACGCCGAGGGGCTTAGGGGGTGGCTGGGCGCTCCCTGTAGAAGGAGTGTATTCTCCTAAGGATGAGCTATTCCAGCCTGACCCTTATGGGCACCTCCAGTATCTCCTGGAGGGCCTTCTCTATATTGGAGGGCTTCGTGGGGAGGACCCTCTGGTCGAAACGGCTGAGCCTCACCACATACTGGGTGCTCCCATCGGGGAGCCACACCATGTTGACCCCGAGAACCCTAGCGGGCGAGACCAGCTGGGCGGCCAGGGTCTTGACGTCACGGGTCATGTTAACAACCTGGACCCTGGTGCCCAGGGCCTCTCCAAGGGCCCGTGAGAGCCTGCGTAGCTCCGGGGGGGTGGCCCGGGGTATCCTGAGGACTATCACGAGAAGGCCGGGAAGCCAGATGGAGCGCACGTACTTGGCCTCGCGTAGGAGCCTAAGGCCCTGGTTCTCCTCCAGGTCGATCAGCGTCTTCATGACGGGTATCTCGTCCCTGCTGACCTCGCCTCTGTCCACGAGGGCCTGGCAGCGTGGGCAGAGAAGCCCTGTCTTGACGCATATCTTGTCAAGTGGTAGCTTTACCGTCTCCCTACACCTCCCGATCCTATGGGTGGCGGAAGGCCGGCGCCCACCAGCGCGTCACTGTGGCGAAGGAGTATGGAGGTGGCTCCCCCCTGGGCGGGGCCCCGTGTTTTGTTAGGGTTCGAGGTTTAATAATTGAATTGCTCCCCCTGCAGCCCGCTTCCCACTGTTCCCATCAGAGGAGGGGGAGGTGGCCCGTGAGCTTGTCCAAGGTACCCGAGGGAGCTGGTCCTATAGCGACCGCCGTGGGAGTGCCAGGCTCCAGCTGTGTCTTCCCCGCGTCCCTTATGAGGCAGGAGGGGAGACCAGTGTTGGCGGCACGGGTGTAGAGCTGATAGAGCTCGTCTTCGCTCCTCACCTTGACCACAACCTTCTTCTGCCCCTGGTCCAGCCAGCGGTTGAGCCAGAGGCTCCACTCTCCCCCGCGGCTCTGGCACTTTATCACGCAGGCCACGCTGGCATGGGCGACCTGGGCGGCTAGCTTGCCCTTGCCCATCTTGAGGTCGGTCCTGACCGCTATTACTTGCTTGTACTCCTCCATGCTGCTCTCCGGCGGTTTTCTTGGTCTGGCTAGATTTATTAATCTTAGAACAGTATTTAGGACACGCCGGGATACCGGAGACTCCGCTATGGGAGAGTGGTTGGAGTGGAGAGGCCGTCGACCCAGCTGAGCGTCTACGAAACCGCGTACATGAGGGTCTGCACCAGCTGCAGGAGGCTTCTGAGGCCCGACGAGAAGGCCGTGATATTCTCCTGCCCAAACTGCGGCCAGGTAGAGATTATAAGATGCTATAAGTGCAGGAAGCAGACCGTCAAATACACCTGCCCGGTGTGCGGGTTCACGGGACCCTAGCGTTTGGAGGTGTTCCCCTTGGCGAAGGTCCTCGTAACCGTTAAGCTCTACCCAGAGGATGTGGATACGGACAGGAAGGCCCTCGTGGAGGAGCTTAAGACAAGGCTGCCCGAGGGCTACGAGCTGGTCAAGACAAGGGAGGAGCCCGTGGCCTTCGGCTACGTGGCGCTCAAGGCTTACATAGCCATGCCCGAGGACACGGAGGGCGGTACCGAGAAGCTCGAGGAGCTCCTCTCCAAGATCCCGAACCTACAGGACTTTGAGATCGAGAGCGTGCACCGCCTTAGTGAGTTCTAGGCCGTTTTAACCAGCTTTGGTCATGACCTAACTGATTTAACCCTCTATACCTCCATTGAAACATAGGCTACCCGGCTAGATGATGCTTATCCCCCATTCTTTCCCAGGGGTTCTCGGGGCCAGGGACGCCGGGGAAGTTAGCGGCCCCCCGGGTGCATAGTCATGAAGGCTTCAAGCGGCAGTGGGGAAGGTGAGCTGGTTCTCAAGGTTGCTGAGGCGAAGCACAAGGACGTCGGCAGGGGTAAGGTGAGGATTGACATAAACCTCCTCCGCAGGATAGGCGTGGAGCCGGGGGACGTTGTCCTCATAGAGGGCAGGAGGAAGACCGTGGCGATTGCCTGGCCCGCCTATGCTGAGGACCATGGCCAGGACATTATCAGGATGGATGGGCTTCTCAGGAAGAACGCTGGGGTCGCCATTGGCGACAAGGTTATTGTGAGGAAGGCGAACGCGAAGGCGGCCAGCATGGTCAAGCTGGCGCCCAGCAACTTCAACATACAGGTGGACCAGAGTTTCATAAACTATGCCAAGAGGAGGCTCCTCGACTACCCCGTCATAGAGGGCGACACGGTCCTCATACCCGTACTGGGCCAGGCCATTCCCTTCGAAGTGATACAGACCAAGCCTGAGGGAGTCGTGGTCATAACCCAGGAGACCAACATCATCATACTCGACAAGCCCGTCGAGTCGGGGAAGATGCCCCGCGTCACCTACGAGGACATTGGGGGTCTCAAGAACGTCATCCAGCGCATAAGGGAGCTGGTGGAGCTTCCCCTCAAGTACCCTGAGATATTCAAGCGCTTGGGCATTGAGCCGCCCAAGGGCGTCCTACTATACGGTCCCCCGGGCACGGGCAAGACCCTCCTAGCAAAGGCAGTGGCGAACGAGACGCAGGCCCACTTCATATCCATCAACGGCCCGGAGATAATGAGCAAGTTCTACGGCGAGAGCGAGCAGAGGCTCAGGGAGATATTCGAGGAGGCAAAGAAACACGCTCCCGCTATAATATTCATCGACGAGATAGACGCCATAGCGCCCAAGCGGGACGAGGTGATGGGAGAGGTCGAGCGGAGAGTGGTGGCGCAGCTCCTCGCCCTAATGGACGGCCTGGAGACACGGGGCGACGTGATAGTCATAGCTGCCACCAACAGGCCAAACGCCATCGACCCTGCCCTGAGGAGGCCGGGGAGGTTTGACAGGGAGATAGAGGTCCCCCTCCCCGACAAGCAGGGGAGGCTGGAGATACTGCAGATACACACGAGGAACATGCCCCTCGCAGACGACGTGGACCTGGAGGAGATAGCCGAGATAACCCACGGCTACACGGGCGCGGACCTAGCCGCCCTCGTCCGCGAGGCCGCGATGCACGCGCTCAGGCGCTACCTGCCCGAGATCGACTTTAACGCGGATAAGGTCCCCGAGGAGCTCCTCAACAAGATGGTGGTTAAGCGCGAGGACTTCATGGAGGCCTACAAGGAGATAGTGCCCAGCGGTCTCAGGGAGATATACATAGAGGTCCCCAACGTCAGGTGGGATGACATAGGGGGCCTCAAGGAGGCCAAGCAACAGCTGAAGGAGGCGGTTGAGTGGCCCCTCAAGCACCCCGAGGCCTTTAAGAGGATCGGGATAAAGCCCCCCAAGGGCATACTGCTCTTCGGCCCACCGGGCACGGGCAAGACCCTCCTAGCAAAGGCAGTGGCGACTGAGAGCGGCTCCAACTTCATAGCAATAAGGGGACCCGAGGTGCTGAGCAAGTGGGTGGGCGAGAGCGAGAAGGCCATAAGGGAGATATTCAGGAGGGCCCGCCAGTACGCTCCCGCGGTGGTGTTCTTCGACGAGATAGACGCCATAGCCCCCATGAGGGGAGCCGCGGCTGACACCCATGTTACTGAGAGGATCGTGAGCCAGCTCCTCACGGAGCTCGACGGCATAACCACCCTCAAAAGCGTTGTGTTCATAGCCGCGACGAACCGGCCCGACATACTCGACCCCGCCCTGCTGAGGCCCGGGCGGCTGGACAAGCTCATCTACGTGCCCCCGCCCGACAAGCTGGCGAGGCTGGAGATACTCAGGGTCCACACGAGGAACATGCCCCTCGCAGACGACGTGGACCTTGACAGGCTCGCGGAGGTCACGGAGGGCTACACGGGCGCGGACCTGGAGGCGCTGGTGCGCGAGGCGGGGCTGAGGGCGCTGAGGGAGGACCTCAACATAAAGCACGTGGCCATGAGGCACTTCGAGGAGGCCATGCAGGTGATAAAGCCCAGCGTGAACCAGTACATGATAGAGTTCTACATGAAGTGGCTGGAGCAGGCCCGGCAGAGCATGCAAGAGAAGAAGAGGATAGAGGTCTCCCCCTTCGCCTAACTGTCAACCTGAACCCACGTCAACCCGCATATGGTTAGTAGGGGCCAGGCTTCACCAATGGCCCCTTCCCCACATCACGTTTACAACGTCCCTTGTTGAGAGGTGTACCCGTCTTGACTAGCAAGGAGACCTGGAGATACCTGCCACTACACTATGTGGTCGTTGAGATGCTTGAGAGCAAGGGGGGCTCCCTCACGGATAGGGAGCTGTACGAGAGCGTCAAGCTGGTCTATGACATAGACTATGGGGAGTTCCTAAAGACCCTGATGAGGCTGGAGCTCCACAACGTGCTCCGCGTAAACACGGCCCGGGAGGGCGTGCTCATAGTAGAGCTGGTCCGCGAGCACTAGCCCCCCGGGACAAGGGTTTTTGACCCCCCGGGAAGAATACCTAGTGAAAGCAAACCGGCACCCGGGCACCCTATACGCCCTGGGGAGCCAGTGGAGGTTCTGGGTGGTCTCGCAGTGGGGGTGAACCTAAGAGAACTTATCCCCGACGACGCCGTCAAGACCCTTGAACTTGACAACCTGGGCCGCAGGACTATTGCCCTCGACGCATACAACATGCTGTACCAGTTCCTCACCGCCATACGGCAGCCCGATGGCACTCCCCTTATGGACTCCCAGGGGAGGATAACCAGCCACCTGAGCGGGCTTTTCTACCGAACCATCAACCTGCTCGAGCACGGGATAAAGCCTGTGTACGTCTTCGATGGCGTCCCCCCCAGCCTTAAGGAGAGGGAGATCGAGCGGAGGAGGAGGATAAAGGAGGAGGCCGAGGCCAAGAGGCAGCAGGCCCTCGCGGAGCACCGGGTGGAGGAGGCTCGGAGGTATGCCCAGATGGCCGCCAGGCTCACCGACGAGATGGTGGGGGATGCGAAGAGGCTCCTCGACGCCATGGGGCTACCGTGGGTTCAGGCCCCCGCCGAGGGGGAGGCCCAGGCGGCCCACATGGCGCGGAGGGGCGACGCCTGGGCCACGGGGAGCCAGGATTATGACAGCCTCCTCTTCGGCGCGCCCCGGCTCGTGAGGAACCTGGGCATAACGGGTAAGAGGAAGCTTCCCAACAGGAACGTCTACGTTGAGGTAAAGCCCGAGCTCATAGAATCCGAGGCGCTGTTCAGCAAGCTGGGCATAGACAGGGCCAAGCTCATAGTTATAGGGATAATGCTGGGAACCGACTACAACCCTGGGGGGATCAAGGGCATCGGGGTCAAGACGGCGCTCAAGATTGTCAAGGCCTACCCCACTGCCGAGGAGGCCCTCAAGAGCCTCCCCCCGACGCCGGGGGTGGATTACAGGGAGATTTTCGAGTACTTCATGAACCCCAAGGTAACCGACAGCTATCGGATAACCTGGAGGGAGCCTGACAGGGAGGCCGTGATGAGGATACTCGTTGACGAGCACGACTTCAGCGAGAAGAGGGTCCAGAACGCCCTAGACCGCCTCGTTAAGGCGTATGAGGCCCACCTGAAGCAGAGGGGGCTGGACGCCTGGTTCGGCTAGAGGGGGCCCCAGCCCAACGCGGCGTCGTCGGGCCATCCCTCCTTGCCCACCAGGGGAACGAAGATGCAGTAGGTTGTGGGAACCTGCTCCACGCTCCCATCGCTCCTCTTCACGACGAGGTAAAGCCTCTGCTCGTAAGCGTCCCCCACAGGTATGACCATCCTCCCCCCGGGTTTCAGCTGCTCTAAGAGGGGCGGGGGGACCCTGGGTGCCGCTGCTGTCACGATTATCCTGTCATAGGGAGCCTCAGGAGGGTACCCCAGGCTTCCGTCGCCCACAATAACCGTCACGCGGTCGGCGTAGCCCGTCCTGCGCAGGTTGCCCCGGGCGAACTCCGCTAGCTCGGGGTGCCTCTCAACAGTGTAGACGTGGCCCTCCGCCCCCTTGTCCTCCCCAGGGGCCACTATCTCGGCAAGTATAGCCGCCTGATAGCCGCTCCCCGTGCCCACCTCCAGGACCTTGTGACCGGGGCGGGGCTCGAGGAGCTCAGTCATTATAGCGACCATGTGGGGAGCGCTTATGGTCTGGCCCTTGCCAATAGGGAGGGGAGTATCCTCGTAGGCCCGGTGCCTCAGCTGGGGGGGAACGAACTCCTCCCGGGGGACCCTTAGGAAGGCCCTCTCTACAATAGGGGTCTTGATGTGACCCTCCCTCTTCAGCTTCTCGACAAGAAGCCTCCTCTGCTCCTCGTAACTCAATTTAGCCCAGCCACGCTAAACGGTTCCCATGAACAATCTTCACCCAGACCCCCTTATTAAGGAGCGGGGGAGGCGCCTTGGAGTGGCTGGAGGACGTGGTGAGGGCAAGGGGCCACCGCAACGTGAGGGCCCTTCACAGGACCACTTTTGAGGTCACCCGGGACGACCACCTTACCCCCCGGGGGGATTGCATAATAGGCGTATCAGCTGACAAGGCCGCCGCGGGCCTCTCCAGGGAAGTGAGGGAGGCCCTCTCAATCGGGGGGAGCAGGGTGGTCCTGATCCTGGAGACGCCCGGGCACAGGGACTTGGTTAGGGCTAGAGGGGATCCCCGCATAACCTCTTCGGATGAGAGGAGGATCATCGTGAGGAGGAGCAGCTTCGTGGAGCCCGCGACCATAGCCGTGGAGGCGGACAAGGCCGCGGGACAACTCGACCGGGGCCTGGTGGAGGAACTGAGAGAGGGGGCTCCCCTGGTACTGGTTGTCAGGGTCCGGCCACCCTGAGGTCTAGCCGATATATTATCTTGGAGGGGGAGTATTCCAGGACCTCCCTAACCCCCTCTACCTCGAGGCGCTGCCCTTCTTCCACTCCCAGCATCTCCTCAGGCGCTGAGCCCCTGGGTGCGAGGAGGTATAAGTGTATGGCGGCACCGGGCTTGGATATCTCCAGGGCGGTCCCAAGGAACCCCAGCGAGCCCGTGGGGTGGTTCATTATCACGCGGTCAGCCTTGACCCTACGGAGCACCTGGGGGAGGTCTGAGGCGTCCAGGTTGAGGGCGTGGACCCAGCCCCTCATCCTCCTCTCGTTCAGTAGGATGCTTTCGAGCATGAGCTCCACCGCGGTGGGGTTAATGTCGTTGCACACCACGAGGGCCCTCCGCAGCACTGCTATGTGGATGCAG
>JALWDA010000205.1 GCA_027014955.1 Desulfurococcales archaeon
ACCCAAACCCCCACCCTATGAAAAACCGTAAACAAACTACGTAAAAAAGGGATAAATAGCGATCAAAATTTTCACAAAACCCCCCAATACGTGAACCAAATCAAATCACAATGGAAAACAAATACATAAAACGCACACGGAGGAGCACCAGCATGTCAACACAAGAACCCAAAACAACCCCCCTCACGGGCCCTGAGATGGCCCGCCTGCTAACGCTGCTTGAGAAAAACCCAGGCTTCCTCCAGCCTATGGAAAAAATCCTAGAGGAGGTGAAACCCATGCACTGGGAAATACCGGATGACAAGGGTTGGTAAAAACCTTATAAATTGTAATGTATAAATGTTTTTAGAAACTTTATAATATAAAGGTAGTAATATGATTTGTTTTAATATATATTAAAAAATTTAAATGATATTCTTATTCTATAAGCTACATAATGAAATAAATAAAATTATGCTACGTTATCTACTGTCCGTCTTCCGAATTAACTTGATATAGTCCTGTAAAGGTTTTACAAGATATTGAGCAGAGATGAGCTCGAGAAAACCCCTCCCACCAAGGTCGGTTGACCCCTATGAGCTTCTGATGATTGACGAATTTGCAAAGATATTTGAGTATATTGTCAGTCACAAGCCTCCTATACAGTACATGGACCTTGCACGCCACATTGATGAGGGAATCCTCTTCACTAAACGCAGGTATCTTCGCATGTATGAGGTTGGCTTCCGCTTTAGAGTGACGTTTAATGAGAAGAAGTTGGGGATAACTACTGCTCACGTGTTCTTAAAGGGCCCATACCTTCCAGACCCAGTATTCCATGTCAGAGGTCTCAACGAGTCTCTTAAGTGGATACTCCGGTGGCAGGGCAACACCGTGTTCCCCGAGGAACGGGGTGTCCTCATGTTCTATGTCCCCCTTCGTGAGGAGATCATGGGGTATGTCGTTGAGGAGATTCAGAGGAGGCTCCCAGTGGAGAGGCTTTTCGAGACCGACATAACCCTAGGCAACAAGCCTGAGCTTAAGTACCTGTACAAGCCTCCCTACTTTAATTATCGTATTACTAACTGGGAGATGCTAGCGGAGGAGCTCATGGATGCTTATAAGAAGGGAGAGACCCCCCAGCATTACTTGGAATACAAGGATAACAATCCCGTGTCTATTGACCTTCTCGATATCCTCATCCTCTCACTCTACCAGATAGACGCCATGATGAGCTTACAGGAGATGGAGAAGCGGTTGAAGAAACCCGTTGGGAAGCTGCGGAGGCACCTGAAAAGCCATTTGCTAGAGAAGGGCGTCATCACGGGCATTAGGCTTAAGGACTTCGTGCAGAGGAGGAGGGAGGCTGGGTATATGGTTATTGTGGGCAAGACCGAGCCATACAACATTGCCCTCTTCCTAGACTATATGAGGAGGACCTTCAACCTATTATCAGGTTCGTATAATAGGATCACAGGTGAGTATGCGTTCATGTTTGCTTACACTCCTGTTGATAACCTCATGTTTACGAAGTACATGGCTAAGCCTTACATACAGTTGCTGGGGGGCGATGTTAAAGCATACATAGTTAACGTTGATAGCATAAGGAGCTACTCTCTTCCCTTCTTGGCGTTTAGTCGTGATGAGAAGTTCTGGGACGTGGACGTGGATGTCATTAACCTGATGAAGGAGAAGCTGCAGTACCTCATAGCGCAGGGGGCGTAGGGGGCTAGGCTATGGCCTCTTCGGCCTCCGCTGCCTCGGCTGTGGGCGTGTGTTGTTCGAGGTATTCTTCTCCTTTTTCGGTGAGGGTGTAGACCTTGTGGGCTCCCTTGCAGTATATGCATTTTATGAAGCCCAGCTCCTCGAGGAGCTGGAAGCTCGCGAGGACGAGGTATCGGGGCAGGCCCGTTGCGGATACAATGTCGCCGGGGTTGGAGGCTCCCTTCTCCCTGAGTGCCTCTAGTATGGTGACGCTGACAGGGGTCCCTGGCACGTTATACCACCCCTTAGGGTCTCTGGTGGTAGTATTGTGTCGAGCCGTGTTTATAAGGAGTCAAGCCCCATAATCCAGGGCGTCGGGTGGTAGGCCATGGCGGGCCCGAGGAAGCTCCCGGAGCACGAGGCCCTGGGCCTGCTGGAGGGGTATGGGCTGAGGGTGCCCCGCCACCTCTACGTGGAGGCCCGGGACCTGGAGGGACTTGGGGAGAGGGTGAGGAAGGAGGGGCTGAGGCCTCCCCTTGTTCTTAAGGTCTCGGACCCGGGTGTCCTGCACAAGAGTGACGTGGGGGGAGTAGAGCTGGGCGTGGGCCTGGGGGAGCTCGTTGAGAGGGCCCGGGCGCTCTTGGAGAGGGTCACCCAG
>JALWDA010000206.1 GCA_027014955.1 Desulfurococcales archaeon
CACCTACTCAACCCACCCCATAAGAGAGGTCATACCCGTGAGCAACGTGGTTATACATGTTCACGAGGACCTGGGCAAGGCCCTGGTAAGAGTTCATCCCCGCGGGGCTGAGGCGAGCCTGGGAGAGGACGGGTCCTTCAACCTTGATGGGCTGGGCGAGTACGCCCTGTTAGAAATAGTACCACGCAAGTAGCGGCCGGGGACTCCACGTCCAGTTTTCGAGCACAGTAATAACAACCCGGGCCTGGGGCGTTCAGGCCTGGGCCCTTATTTTTGGATGGCCCTCCCTATATCCCTCGGGGTAGTAGAGGTTCTCCAGGGACCCGAATCCTGACTCCGACAGGGCCTTACCCAGGGGAGTCTCCTCTACTCTAGAGCCCCTTTCCAGCATCCGCCTGGTTTGGGGTTCCCCAATGTACTCGAGGTAGAGGAGGGAGCCAGGGGGTAGGACAGTCTTCAGCGCAATCAGTAGTAGGGTGAGATGTCCCTCTCGGTAGAGGCCGGGGTCCCAGTCGTGGAGCTCCACCCAGGGCCGGTAGTGGGGGGGACGGCCCAGGAAAGCCGTTAGCCCCATCCTGTATTCCCTTCCCTGACAGGATGTCTTCAGGAGGAACCTGTGGAGCTCCCTGTAGGGCCCTCTTCGGTGGTGTGTTACTTGGATGCTGCAGGGGGTGAGCTCTTTTGCCAGTGCTTCGAGTAGTGCTTCTATTGAAAGGGTTGTTCCATGCGTCATTCTATTTCCCTCTGGGGCTACTGTCCTGCTAGGTATGGGTGTGATGATTAATTGATGCCTCCCGACTCATCCACCGTTACACTCCTCTAGGTGTGCTCGTTCTTGTCCCCTGGTCTGGTAGTAAATCGTTTATGGTCGAACACCACCCATATGTATATGCATCCATGGGCACTCATTCGGCCCAGAGAACGGAAGGGTAGAGAGGCGCTGAATTGCACATACTTCCGAGAGAAGCGTGGCTCCCCGTCATGGAGAGGGCCTATAAATCCCTCTCCGAGGAATACCCTGTCCTGGTCATAGGTAGCCAGGTTATCTACCTACACACAGACCACGCGTTTCCTTCTAAGGATATTGGCTTCCTAATACCCGAGTACAATCCTCTCCATGCTGCGGAGCGTGTTTCCCAGGCTGTTGGCCTGGGTGAAGTCCGGGCGGAGTTCTTCCGTAGGGCCGAAAATCTTATCACGCACATATTCGTACCCCTAGAGGAGGGGTTACTTACTGTTGAAATTCTATCGAGGACGCATCTAGGCCCCCTATTTGAGGGTCCCCTGGGGGACCAGCTAACCTTGGTGCGGAAGGGGAGCCTATTGTTCCGCACAATTACCCTAGAAGCCTACATAATCCTTCAGGCAACAAGGCCCGATGGACCAAGGGAGGTAGATATACAAAGGATAAGCAGGATACACGGGCACATAGATTGGAGAAAGGTCAAAGAATTGGCGGAAAGGCTACCTACCAGACTAAGGGAGAGGTTCGTGAAGTTCGTAAAAACCCTCAAAGAGGAACCAAGATGACAACACAGCTTGATTACCAGCTCTTAGTAAAAGGCATCAAGGACCCAATGTCCTTGGAGCAATACCTGGGAGTGTTACTTGAATCCAGCAAAACCATACCCTGGGACCTAGTCCACCATATCCTATGACGCCATAAGCACCCATCCCAAACACTATCTAGGTCCCAGGGCACGCTCCTTCACCCTAGCCGTACTCAGGTCAACCCTCCTTTGCCCCTGCGAAAAACTAAGCCAGCCCCAGTCGAGGATAACCTGCTGGAAGGCAAAAGAATACGCGCAGAGTGTCCTTGAGACCACCTCAGCAGGAATAGCCTATAGCCATGTGGAGGATTTCATGAGTAGGCTTGAGCCCTGCCAAGCTGCACGGGGACTCTCCAGGCACCTCGGCGTAATAGACCCCGATGAATGGGTTTTTGGATAAAGTTTTCTCGGGTTTAACGTTTTTATATTACGCTCTCCTACCTGCCTTCTGGATTCAGGTTTCGTTAATTACTATGCGGTGTGTGACTTGCTCTCCTATTATGAGCCTCGTAGGTACCAGGTGGAGGTTTTCAAGAGAATATGGCGTGCTCTTTCAGAGGGATTCTCATCCATAGTTATGATGCCCACAGGCAGTGGTAAGACCATAGTAGAAATGATGTTGGCGAAAAAGATGCTTGAAAAGAGTGGACGGGTCCTCGTTATTGAGCCGACCAGGTTCTTGGCGGACCAGATGAAGACTAGATGGGGAAAAGAATTCGGCAGTATGGTGTCAAAAACATATGAGGGCGACTGTAGTACTGTGTGGGGAAATCTCTTAATCACTACCCCGATTACGGCTAAGAAATGCCTGCCAGAGTGGGGCTTATTCCAGCTGGTCCTGTTGGACGAGGTTCACCACGCAGTATCGTCAAAGTCCTACTCCTCCTTCCTCGAAAAAGCTCTAACGAATGATAACATGAAGATAGTGGGGTTTACTGCACTTGTGAACGAATCCAGGATAAGGGAGAAGCTGGCAGCCCTTGGTTTACGTGATGTTAGCGTTATCAAGTATGACTTCAAGGGACTGGAGGCTCTTGGGGGCTACGTTCCCCCTGTCGCAATTGCGGATTTCTATGACGCAGTCTTCAACGAGGATGAAGAGTTGCTTTACGAGGCCCTGCGGTTCCCTCCCCTCGACTTCGCACAGTACGAACGAAGGCTCCACGCTTACGCCAGGAACCTTATGGTGAAGTACGGCTATACGGTGGCGTGTAGATTCATTGCCAAATACGATGCGCTTCAAAGGAGGTACGAACAGCATTGCTCAAGGATTAAGGGGCCCCCACACAAGCTCCGCTCACTATTAGAGGTCCTTGACGTTTTTGGCCCAAGTCGTCTCCATCCAGTCATAATATTCTCATGGTCTGCAATATTCGCCAGAGAGGCAAGTGAGTACCTTGAAAACAACGGGCTTGGTAAAGTGTTCACGCTTACAGGAGACTTGCCCCGGGCAAAAAGGCTGGAACTACTAGATTCTCTGAAGAAAAGTGATGAAGCCCTAGTGCTTTCAACAATGGTGGGAGAAGAGGGATTTGACCTGCCTGATGCCGGCCTCCTCGTCCTTATAGACGTGCCTTCAAGTGTTATACGTTTTTACCAGAGGCTAGGCAGGCTTCTCCGCAGAAACCCCAGACACGTCTTTAAGTACCTTGCAATAGTAAGCACGCCAGAGACACACGAATACGACGCTCTTCCCGACGTCATTGCTAGGCTCCACCGGGAAGGTGTGGACGTCCAATACGTTCTGAGTGGCATAGAGGAGATACTCAGGAAAGGAAGCGCCTCTGGGCTTGAGAAAACTGTTTACAGATACATTGAGGAGACGGGCACCCCGGGTGTTCCATTCATTCTTATGCGAAGGGGCATAAAGCCAGCTAGAGGAGATTTAGTAGAGGATGGTCTAGAAAAATTAATCGAAACGACAGCCCCTGTATTGCGCCAAATATCACTAATCGAGCCCTACGATCCATTCGATCCAATTGAAAGACTATTAGGGTATATTATAAGCTATACTATACTCGGCGTAACTGACTGGACATGGACTCAACAGGCACGGAAGAAGGAGTATGAGAGTTTCAAGCAACAGAGAGACAGGATACGGAAGACCATAAGGAAAATAGACAATGTCTTGACCAAGGGCAAATACACGGATGTAGTTAGGAAAGCCATTATTGAAGGGGATCTTCTCGTAGCAGCTGATGTTCAACTGTTGAGCGATACTCTCGCACCGGTGATAAAATTCGTAGCAGAAGAGCGGAATGCTGGCAGGTTAACAAGGAAGCCCACTCTCTTATTGTCCCAGAACCTATTATTCCTGCTAACAGCATCGCTCGTCCCATACGATAGACACGAAGAACTCCTCCAGCAAGCAGAGAAAAGTATGCAAAAAACATTAGATGAGCTGGCTCTTGAAACATCTCCCCCAGCCACAGCGTTCTGCTACACTCCAAAAACAAAGAAAAGAACACGAGAGGAGCCGAAGATGTACTGCCTTGGCCACATAGATTATCATTACAAAAACACAGACACCCTAAGAAGCCTTATGAGACTAACACTTGTAACCAACCTCTACAATAGAAGGCATAAAGAAAAACAGCTCCGTCTCTATGGAAAAACGCTCGAACTATCCCTCATACTGGCATGGGCTAAAGCATTTGACACACAATCTCAAATGCAGGTGTTTCAACTACAATAACGCCAAAAGTCGTAATTTGTCTTCTTAAAGTGTAAGCACATGGGAAACTTCATCTCTAACCACAAGTGATGCTTCGGTCACCCTGTTAGGTAGACGTCACGTGATCTAACCATTTCTCCTGTTCTAAAACACTAAGGATCCTCTGAAGCTCTTGGACAATGACGTTGACAGCGGTCTCAATAGCTTTTACTGGATGGACACCTGTGTTTCCTGACATATCAGGACATATGGGAATCCTGGGATCGACTTCTACAAGTATGCTTCCTCTCCTTGGTAAAGGAAGCTCTAAGCGAGCCAATATCTCTAAGCACCCGTCACTGCTTCCCCTGGTAATCGCGATTATAGTGACCTTTTTGCCAAGATTCAGCCTGCTACTTATTCTAAGAGAGAGTTCCTCAAGAAGGGTGCTAACATCTCCTTTGTAACGAGCCTCAGGAGGAATATGAGCAACTTTGTGTTCCTCCAATCGAAGACACCAGATTTTCAAATTTATTGTACTATGAGTTGACCCACCCCAACAGAATTATGCCAGGTTTTTAAAATGAGTAGAAACACCAGTGCAACATTCCTGACCATGTTCAGCATGCCTCGTACGAGCTTAACAGAACCCCTCGAAAAACCCGCCTAGGTGGGCCTCAGGTTGCCTCTAGGAAGCCAGCTAAAAGCCCTCATTGGATTTCTCACGGTTCTCCCCCTATCAGGCGATCTTACAGAGGCTGCACGAGGGTTCCGCTGGGCTCCTCTGGTGGGCTTGTTGAGGGGCCTCCTCGTTGGCGGCGTAGTGGTGGCATCATTGGCCCTATGGGGCTCTCCTGGAGTCGCGGCTTCTCTTGGGGTCGCGGCGCATCTCCTGGTTCAGGGGTTGCATCATTTTGATGGGCTGGTGGATGCGGGTGAGGCTGTTATTGCATCAAGGGCGGGCCGGGATGCTGTTGCTATTCTGAGGGATAGGCATAGGGGTGGGTTTGCCATTGGCGTGGGAGGCGTTTTCCTCCTGGTGCTCTGGAGTTCTGTAGAAAATCTTGCCTCGTCGCTTGGGAGGGGTATGGAGGAGGCTCTGCTCATAACCCTTGCTTGGGGAGAGGCGGCCTCGTGCTTTTTCATGTATCTTGCGCTCCTCGTGCTCCCGGGCCCGCCTTATAAGGGTCTGGGGGCCCTGTTCAAAAGGTGGGCGACACCTGGTGGAGCTCTTTTGTCCTTCGGCCTTACGCTGCTCATTGGGGTGGGTGGGGTCCTGTTTGTGTTTCGCGAGATGGTTGTGGAGTTCGTTGCTGGGGGGCTGGTTGGGGGTTTCTTGCTCTCGCTTGCATCAGCGTGGGCGGCGCGTGTTGGCATTGGGTTTGTGAATGGTGATGTTGCGGGTATGGTGGGGGAGCTGGGCTACCTGGGGGTGCTGTTGGGGGTTGCCCTTGTCCTCTGAGCCCGTGGGCCTGGGGGAGGTTCTAGGGAGGCTCACACTGTGGGGGGACCCGCTGGGGTTCCTCCTTGTGCTGGTCCTCGCCCTGGTGTTGGACTGGGCTTATCCCTTCCACAGGGGGCTCCTTCTCCGCATTCACCCTGTTCACACCTGTTACCGGTTGGCCCTTGCCCTACACAGGCCCTTCTCGGGCAGGGCTTGGGGACTGCTGGTCTTCCTCATAGTGGTTGGGGCGCACATGGTCGCCTATGCTCTGCTCCTCCTCATGGCTCTCGTGGCCGGATACCCGTTTTTCCTACTGGCCTCGGCCTGGGTGCTGAAGGTCTCCATTGGGAACAGGCTCCTCACAGACACGGTCCGGGGCGTGGGTGAGGCCCTCGCCAAGGGCAACCTGGATGAAGCCCGTAGGCTCGTTTCGGGACTTGTGCGGAGGAGGGTGGAGGGCCTGGGAGAGGGCCACGTGGCCTCCGCTGCAGTGGAGAGCTTGGGGGAGAGTCTTGTTGATGGCCTAGTCTCGCCCCTCCTGTACTACGCGTTCCTCGGTCCCTTGGGGGCTCTGCTCCAGAGGCTGGTGAACACGATGGACGGGGCCCTGGGGTTCAGGGAGCCCGAGTACCGGGAGGAGGGATGGGCTTCGGCGAGGGCCGATACCCTCATGAACTTCTTGCCAGCCCGCCTCACCGGGTTACTGGCGGGCCTTGTGTGCAGAGGGGGAGTTGGCGGGAGGGGTGTAGGGGCTTTCCTGAGGTGCCTCCAGGCGAACAGGGTGAGGGCCCCGAGCATAAACGCGGGGTATCCTATGGCTGCCTTCGCCTGTTGCCTGGGGGTGGTGCTTGAGAAGAGGGGCTCCTACACGCTTGCGGGGGGAGCAAGCCTCCCCGGTGCCCGTGACGTGGGGAGGGCCCTGCGCCTCTATTGGGTCCTCCTGGTCCTCTCTGTGGCCCTAGTGGGCCTGGTGGGGGTGGTGTTGAGGCTTCTCTAGGCTTGGCGCCTTAGGAGAGCCTCCTTGAGGGCCCTTGCCAGGCCCTCCACCACCGTGGGGCTGTGGGCACCCATGGTGCCCACCCTTATTATTGCCTTCTTGAGCCTCCCCATCCCCGCCGCCACAACGTAGCCCTGCTGCTCCAGCTTCTTCTTAACAAGTGTGGCGTCCTCAGGGGTCTTGAGAGCCACAACAGTGTTGCTCCGGAGCCCAGGCTCCCCTACGAGGGGCTCCACCCCCTCCTCTTCTAGGGCATAAATCTTCGCAGCCCTCCGCGCGTGCTCCTCCACCCTTGCCCCTATGCCCCCCTCCTCCACTATTAGCTCGAGCGCCTTGTGCAG
This sequence comes from Desulfurococcales archaeon, assembly GCA_027014955.1. Classification (GTDB taxonomy): domain Archaea; phylum Thermoproteota; class Thermoprotei_A; order Sulfolobales; family Fervidicoccaceae; genus JALTXS01. The sequence goes on from JALWDA010000206.1 coordinate 6,986, forward strand.
GGAGCGGACAATGCCAATGGGTGGGGTGAAGGGGGTCTCCCTCTTCTCTTTTTTGAACTTGACATATTTCGCGAGGTTAATGGAGGGTGGGGCGGAGAGGGGAGGCTCCCTCTCGAGCCTCTCCACAGCAGCGGGGGGGAGAGCGACTATACCCCCTCCCGGGGGAGCCCATATCGCCTTGTGGGCGCCGGTCGCCACGGCGTCGATGCCCCCGTCCACGCCCAGCCCC
>JALWDA010000207.1 GCA_027014955.1 Desulfurococcales archaeon
GAACATTCTCCTATCAGGCTGTGAATAGTTTTCTCCGGGGGGCTCTGCTCAGGGTCCTAGAGATTAACGTCCAGGCCCACAACCTGGCACGGCTCTACGAGATGCTCTCAGAGGACCTGGGCTTCACGCCCAGCCCCGAGGCCCTACGGTGCCTCGAGGCCCTGAGCGAGAGACACGTGAAGGAGAGGAGGCACCGGGCCCAGATAACCGAGCTAAGCGAGGAGGAGGGCCGAAACTGCCTCGAATGCCTAAAAAAGGTCCTAGGAGAGCTTGAGGAAGCCACAAAGGATAAGATACTGTCATGACCCTTGCTATGTCAATCACGTCAAGAAGAACTTAGTAGATGTACGGGCTACATGCTTAGTGATATCAAGGTTAGTGAATTGATATGAATTGTTATATGGTACGGCATATTACGGCATACCTGTGTTTGTAATGCAATATGCTCGTGTTTGTTAAGTTATTTGTTATCCAGTTTTTGGATTGGTTTTTAGGAATTAACATTTACGTGTAGTGCTGTTTTTATTAAATTGTGTGCAACAAGCTTTTTACGTGTTGGAGAAATTTTCCCAACGAATGCTCCTCTAGAGGGGCAGCCCTTCCCCCAGTGTGTTTATGGTGCGGATATGTTCCAATTTCGGGGTGATGAGGCCTATTGTCCCACCATTCTTCCCAATGCTTAACTTGTATATAATAACCGTATGCCAACAGTTGGCCCCTTTCCCAGTACTCTCTTATCATTATGAGAGCGTTGACTTGTGGGATATGTATACGGATACTAAGATACTCCTTTTCGCCATCCTTCGACGGGTAATGTTTAACAACATCAGCCAAAGGGCTGTAGTCACCCAAAGTTGATTGAACCATACTTTAATACTTCGTAAAGTCTAGCCAAGATCACCGACCTTTAAGGCTGGTCAAGATGGCCTTTTTCCGTTCTTCAAGCTCCTCGAGACGTTTTTTCAAGTAGAGAAACTCTGGCCAGAGCAGGTCCACCTCGGGGTTATCTATATCTTTCCATAAGAACAGCTTCTCGAGTTCTCTCCAGTCGTCATAGCCCAGTCTAAGAGCCATTCTATGGAGTTTGGCCTCTACCAAGGCTTTTTCCCTGTTTATTTTCCTGAGCATTAGTTCAAGTCCTTCACGTACCAGTTTTTCCATCGTTGAATCATACCTCCTTGTAACACTTTTTACAATAGAGTGAGAAATACTTCAAACGCTCTCGCTTCTTCTAATTATACTCCTTGTTAAACTCTATAAGATACTCTGATAAACATTTATCTAAACCAAGCCGCGGTAACTAGATAATACGCTGGGGGAATGCAGTTAGGGGACCTAATCCAGGGAGTAATATTTATGATTTCTAAGCATTTGGTTTAACAAGTTGCCCGGCTATTATTAACATGTGGGAGATTCTATGCAGGACGAAGCCACCCCGCACAAACAGGTGATAGTATTAAAGGTAGGTAAGAAGGGAACCATTTGCCTGCCTAGGGTGTTCCTTGAGGAACTTGGTCTGAGGGAGGGCGACCCAGTCACCGTTAGGCTCGAGGATGGCCAGGTCATCGTGACGCCTGTTACCGACCCTATGCTCCTGGGCGCTTATAGGGAAAAGTGGTCCCATACCACAGTGGATGAGTTCGAGAAGGAGAGCGAGGAAGAGCAGAGAGGCTGGGGAGACTAGATAGCAAAGGTCAGGGTGCAGGGGGCTTTTGACTGGATTGTCAGGGGTTTTGTGTTTTGCCCAGTTTATCGAGCTCTGTTCTCAGCTTTTCTATCGCGTCTACTATGCTGGGGCCGTAGTGTGCTAGGGTGTCGGGGGGGAGTACTATTATCCTCCCCTCTCTGAGGGCCCGGGGCTTCTCCACGCCCCTCCTCCGTAGCATTTCGGCAACCTTTTCGGGGGTGGTTTTCTTGCCGTAGCTGGTTTCGTAGACTATGACCTCCACGTCCTCCCTGTCGAGGTCCTGGGGCTGGGGCTGGATGTAGGCCTGGGGCTCCTCGTGGTACAGGTTCTTAACGCCTGCGTGGAGGAGGGCGTGGGTTATGTAGGGGACTCGCCCAACGCTCACGGGGCCGCCTAGGTCTATCTCGTAGTAGCCCGGTTGGGGCTCTCTGGGTGGGAGGGAGGCTAGCTTCCCTAACATGTCCCCTACTAGGCGGTAGCCCTCCTCGGAGGCCCCTACGATGCGGGCTATGTTGAGCACCATGTCCATGACCCCGGGCAGGGTGGTGGGGAGGGGGAAGGGGGAGACGCCAAGGGAGCCAAGGACACAGAGGACG
>JALWDA010000208.1 GCA_027014955.1 Desulfurococcales archaeon
GAGAAGGGTCAGCCTCCCCCCATCGCTCAGCACCCTTGAGGAGAAGTCAACCAGGTCGCCGAGGGCCTTTCGCGCAGCCCGGGGGTCGCCAACCCTCAGCCCATAGGGCGGGTTCGTGACCACATGGTCAACAGGGGGCCTGAGGGCATCCGCCAGACTCCTCACGTCCGAGCGTATGAGGGTAAGGCGCCTGGAGACGCCCGCGGCAATGGAGTTTACACGGGCGGCCCCGACGCTCCTCCGGCTCCTATCGCTGCAGACGGTATCAAGCCACTCGTGGTAGAGCAGCGCCTCTATAGGTATTGTCCCGCTACCGCACATCGGGTCCACGAGACTCTGGCCGTCTCGGACGCCGGAGAGAATAAGCATGGCCTGGGCAAGGGTGGGCTTGAGGCTGGCCACGTGCTCCCTGACCCGGTACCACCTCCGGTGGAGACTCGGCTCCCCCGCTAGCTGTACCCCCAGGGTGAGGTGGCCCCAGTCCACCTCCGCCACAACCACCTTCTGGGGGACGCCCAGGTGGACCCGGGCGCCCCTAACCCTCTCCTCAATAACGCCTCCTACGAGCGCGGCTATCTCGGGGGAGGTCAGGGGGAAATCTCCCACCCTCTCCGACCTCACGGCGAATGTCTCCCCCGGGAGCAGGAGAGCACCCCACTCTACGCGCTCCGCTGTCTCCCTCACCCTCTCTATGCACTGCTCTCTACCATTACACTCTATCCTCTCCCTCAGGAGCATCTCCGTGACGCTGTTGAAGAGCCTCGCCTGCTCCAGCACCCACGTGCCCAGGCCCCCGGCCTCGACGTAGAGCCTCCCCTGTCCCTCCCTTACTTCCAGGGGCCTGCACTTCCTGAGGAGTCCCCGGCACTCCTCCAGGGCGAGATCCTCTAGCCCGGGATTAGTCTTTATTAGTAGATTCACCAACCCCTGACCCCCCGCACTCCTCCAGCCTCCTCGCGGCCCTCCTCAGCGTGCAGAGAAGGCTCCGGGCCTCCAGGCGCGTGGGTGGGCTTCGTGAAACCATTCTAGTGAAGGCAAGGGCCAGCCTCTCCCTCTTGGCCCCGTCCCTCACCACCATTTCTAGGAGGCGGCGGTAGGCCTCCTCGAGCTCCCCCAGCTCACGGGGCCCCGCCCTCGCAACGGGGGGGCCTGCCACAGGGCGGGCGGTGTAGAGCTTGTACAGTATTATGGCCACCGCGTGGCTCAGGTTGAGGACAGGGTACTCGGGGTTCGCCTCTATGGTTACCAGCGAGTGGCACGCGGCGAGCTCCTCGCGGGTAAGCCCCGTGCTCTCCCGCCCAAAAACCAGCGCCAGGGGCGTGCCCGTGCCAGCGTAGAGCTGGGCGAGCTCTTTGGGGGACATGGGCTGGCGGAGGGGGTCGTCTTCGGAGGCCCTGCTGCTTGTGCATACCCTCATCTCCTCGGGCTCGAAGGCCTTATCAAGCTCATCGACAACCCGCAGGTGCCTTATAAGGTCACGGGCCTTGGCAGAGTAACGCTCAACCACCTCATAGTCCAGCTCCCTAGGGGACACGAGGACGATGCGGCCCACGTTGAAGTTCTTGGCCAGCCTTAGTATGAAGCCCAGGTTAACGCTGCCCTCTACCCCGACCAGCACCAGCTTGACCCTCTCCAAAGAAAACCGCCTCCACAGCATAGAGCCTCTCGAAGAAAAACGCCATCTCGCCCACAACCCTATGCTCGGGGAGGGCCTCATATAGTTTCCCCAACGCCTCGCCGGAGAGGCTCGACACAACGAACAGGGCCCTCGGGGCAAGCCTCCGCCTAGACACCTCCCCCAGGAACCTTAGGAGCACCTCCAACCCAGTAGGCCCCCCATCCCAGGCCCTGTCAACCCAAGTCCCCCTCCTACCGTCGGAGGGCAGGTAGGGGGGATTGAACACCACTATGTCGAACACGGCCCCATCCCTAACACAGCTGGCCAGGTCGCATGCCATTACCTCCCACCCCATGGAGCCCCCTAAGCCCACGTTTTCCTCCAGCGTACACCTCGTTGCCCTGGCAGCGTGAGGGTTCAGGTCTATTGCAACCACCTCCCTGAAGCCCCTGCGGAGCAGGTGGAGGGAGAGTACCCCTGTGCCCGACCCTACCTCCAGCGCCCTGCGCCGTTTCACCCCCGGCTCATCAAGCACGATGTCCAAGGCCTTCATGAGGAGCAGTGTGTCGTCCGAGGGGAGGTATACTTCGTCATTCCAGCAGACCCTGTACCCTAGGCTGTTCACTCTCTGCACCGGGCGCCACGCCCCGCTATCTCCTCAACAATGCCTGGGTCCAGGGACCTTACCCGGGTCACCGGGCCGATGAGCTTCTTAGCATCTCCCACGCAATCGCCAGCGCCCAGTCCCCTGAGGCACCGTTCCACTACCTTCTCGGCCAGCCTGTTCCTCTGGGAGAAGATGCATGCAGTGAGCTCCTCCATGAACCCGTGCACGCTGGGCTCGTAGGGTTTAGTTCGGGAGAGGGTGACTATGCTCACAGAAACTTCCGGGGGAGGCCAGAAGTCCCCTGGGGGGTGGCTGGTAATCCTCTCTACCCTGAAGAACAGCTGGGCTAGAACGCTGAGCCTCCCATAGTCATCGCTCCCGGGGCGTGCTGTTAGCCTGTCCGCGACCTCCCTTTGAACGCCCAGCACGGCCTCCTTGAAGCAGTTGTTCCGGGCGAGCTCGACCATGAGGGGGCTGGTTATGGAGAAGGGGGTGTTCGAGAACAGTAGGGGCATACACGCCCCCCGGGCAACCTCGAGGCCGTCCGCTTTCACGAACACAATGTCCTCCACGTGGCCAACGGCGTGGGAGGAGGCCTCGAAAAGCCTCCTGTCAAGCTCAACAGTAACTATCGTAACGCCCTCCCCCAGGCCCCTGGTGGCTGCTAGAGTGAGCACGCCCAGGCCCGTGCCAATCTCGAGGACTGGCCCACTCTGCCCCCCGAGCCTGGCATGAGCGCGTGATAGGGCGCGTGAAAATGAGGTGATGTAAGAGGGGGAGACTGTGAAGTTCTGCCCCCTCCTCCTGGAGGGCCTCACCCCGTATTCGCGGAGAAGCGACCGGGTGAGGTCTAGGAGCCTCCTCTTGCTCCCCAGGTCCTCGGGAACCACCGTCACGGGCGTCAATACTGTTCACGGGAGCCCTCTCTCTCGGCCTGGCGGTAGATGGCCTCCAGGAGGCCGAAGTAGCGGGCGTCGGCCTCCTCCCTGCGGGGTTTTATGAACAGGTAGTAACGCTCTCCGCCTCTGAGCTCCTGGGCTATCCTCTCCGCGATGAGCCTCTCGGGCTTCCCTATCTTGACCCCTCTAAGGCTTAGCCTCTCCTCCAGGTCCCTGAAGTCCTCGAACCTGCTCTGCTTCCTCTCCTCAAGTATCGCCATTAGGGTCTTCTTCCCGATACCCGGTAGGAGCTCTAGCATGTGCATCTTGAGCGTTATGGGCTCGGCGAGGTTGAACACCTGTATGAAGACCCTGGGGCGGGAGGCCACTATCTTCTCAATCACGGGGACGAGGTTCTCCCTAGCCACCTGGGTCAGGTCCTCGTACTCTAGGGTGCCGAACACCTGCTTTATCGGCTTCTTCTCCACGTCCCCCTTGAGGACAACCTCCTCCCCGGGCTCGAAGGTGTCGTTGGGGTCGGGTATGAGCTCCAGGAGTGTGAAGAACCTCCCCCCCACCGCCTGTATGATTGGGATGCTCCTGTGCTCAAAGTGCCTGTCCATGGGGTTGCCCTGGGGCAGGAAGTCCAGCACGTAGGCCCTGTCCTCGAATGGCCTCTTCTCGCGGGGAGGGTGACGCGGCCCCGCGTGCCTCCTGGGGGGTCGTCCGGGCCTCATTTCTACCAGCTCCTTGGTCCAAGCCTGACTGGTTATATTCTCGGAGAACCGCTATATATAACAAAACCTCAGCGACGGGATAGAAGCTGCATGCCAAGGGTTTAATACCCGGTGAGGCTAGCCGCACCTCTCCAGCACTTCTAGGGCCTTCTTCAGCACATCCTCTCCAAGCTTCTGGTCCCCTGGGGGAAGGAGGCTCCTGAGCTCCACCAGCTCCCGGGGAACCACGTTGACCAGAACAATCGCACCCTCCTCGCTAATCCCGAGGCCCACGAGCTCCCTCCGAACCTCCCCCGCAACGTCCTCGAGGCACTTGGTGGCCTGGTTGAGGTAGTCCAGGGTCCTCCTAACGAGGAGCCCCGAGGTCTCCTCGCTGAGCTTCTCGTTGACAATCTTGCGGGCCTCGGGGTTGGAGACCTTCTCCGTGGAGAGAACCTCCCTAACCAATCAAACCACCCTGGAAGAGGGTTCTAGGGGCAAGCACTGGCCCGGGGGGCGGCTCGTCAAAAAGCGTGGGGCAGAACTAGGCCTTGGCGGGCCTAAGGTGCTCGGGTCTTATGAAGAGCTTCTTCACCTTGGAGCCCACCCTTACCTCGACCTGGTAGGCCTTGCCCCTCCGGCCAACAACGGTCCCGGTCATTCCATGATAGCGTCGGTGGGGCATGCCGCTATGTACTGAGGGGTTCGTTATTATATGGACCTTGTCGCCCGGCTGGTAGTCTATCATTACCAGGCTCAGGGGAGGGACTGCTCCCCTCTCCCTAATGCTCTTCCTGAACACCTTCCTGGTCCGGTGACGTATCCCCCTGGGCGGCTTGACCATCTCCGTTCCCCCACCGTCGCCACGCCGTTCTCTCTTGGCCTTTGTGCTCCAACGGTTATTATAGGTTGCCTTGCCACGCTCCCTGTGGGGGAGTAGCTTTCATGCTCTCTAGAAACTTGTTAAAATATATTTATAATTGAAAAATATTAAAAATATATAAACTTCAAAAATAACATAATATATCATGGTGTATTGAACATGAAGAACATACTCACCAGCAGAATGCTCACCATAGCAGTAATAGCCCTAGCTCTCGTGATGGCAACCACTGCTACAGTGGGTGAGGAGAGGGGGGAAGAGACCAAGACACCCTACCAGCCGGTCGAGCCCGAGGTGGTTGACCACACCAAGTTCTTCGAGGAGAAGAACATAACACAATACAACGGCTCCGCCACATGCATCGCCTGCCACTATGACGATACGGTGGAGTTCTTCCACAGCTACCACTACCAGATGGCCAACCCCGTGGACGACATAGCGGGGAGGCAGATGATCCTATACGGGGGCAAGTACGTCTATAACGACTTCTGCGGGGCGATCTTTTGGCAGGGCAACAAGAGTGTCAACTACATAGGAAAAGCCGTGCTCAAGGCACCGCCGCCCGGCTACGAGGAGCTGAAGGGCAAGTTCATAGCAAGCGGGTGTAGCATGTGCCACGGGGTGAGCATGGGCCTAGTACCCCAGCCAGAGGCGAGCGATGAGCAGCTGGGCAACATGGACTGCCTTGCATGCCACGTCAAGCCCGACGTCTACCTCTCGGGCCCCCTGGGGCTTAAGAAGGGGATGAAGGAGGTCTACAAGGACGAGAACGGCGTGTGGCGTTACAGGCTCACGGATAAGGTCCCCATAGACAAGATCGCCTCCTCAATCATAGACAAGCCCTACAAGGAGAACTGCCTCGCCTGCCACGCTTTCAGCGGAGGGGGCCCCGGGTTCAAGCGGCCCAACCTCACCCCCGACCTTATGGGCGAGGTCAGCGAGGAGGTTGACGTACACCTCGCCCGGGGCCTCACCTGCGTCGACTGCCACCCCGGGGACGACCACGGGTTCCCGACCAGCAGCGCTGACACGTGGAGCAGGGAGGAGGGCGTTACAAGGCAGTGCTCCTCATGCCACGGTAGCGAGCCCCACGGTGGCCTGGAGGGCTTCTTCCTCAACCGGTTCCACGAGAGAGTAGCCTGCCAGACGTGCCACATACCCGTCATAGCTGATGGCAACTATCCCACGGACGTTTTCAGGGACTGGAGCAAGTCACACTTCATAGAAAAGGCCGCCAAGTACGAGCCCGAGATAAAGCTCCAGTCCAACGTGAAGCCCGTGTACGCGTGGTACAATGGCACCCGGGCGGTCTACGTGTACCCCGAGCCAGTTGAGCCCGATGAGAACGGCGAGATCCTCCTAGCCAAGCCCCTGGGCTCCCGCGGAGACCCCGCGTCCAAGATATACCCCTACAAGCTCCACAAGACGAAGGTTCCCTACAGCACCGTGGCGCGAATACCCGTGCCCGTCAAGGTGGGCATCGTCTTCGCAACTGGTAACAACACCAAGGCCGTCCTCGCGGGCGCGAGCGTGGCGGGGATAGAGTGGGATGGCCAGTGGGCGACCCTGGTGAGGTACATGGCGGTAAACCACGGTGTCAAGCCGGCGGAGGAGGCCAAGTGGTGCCTGGACTGCCACGGCCCCGTGGTCAGGGATATGCCCTGGGACCAGCTGGGCTATGGCAGCTTCCCGGAGGTTGCCTTCACTCTGATAACTATCGCGGTCGTGGCCGCGGTTGCCCTGGCAGTTTGGTTCGCAGCGCGTAGGCTGAGGGGCTGACATGGAGCCCCTATATCCCCCCCTTTATACCTGAGCATCAATTGTTTTTACAGGTGCGTGTTCTGGGATAGCCTTAATAGGGGGTTTCCCAACTAGAGAGACCAAGCAGTAGGGACAGGAGGTTAGAGGTGAGCCCCGTTGCCCATGAGGCCGGCAAGGTGCTACACGCACTTCACGTCGCCGCCCTACACTAGGAAGGAGTACATACCCGGCGTCCCCCAGCCCAAGATAGTGAAGTTCGAGATGGGCAACAGGGACGTCGAGGCAGACTACCTGGTGCAGCTCATAGTCACCGAGGCGGGCCAGATTAGGCACAATGCTCTCGAGGCCGCCCGCGTCATCGTTCACAAGACCCTGAGCAGCAGCATCGGGGAGAACAACTACTTCTTTAGGGTCAAGGTCTACCCCCACCACGTGCTCAGGGAGAACAAGATGATGGCCTTCGCCGGAGCCGACAGGCTCCAGGATGGCATGAGGCAGGCCTTCGGCAAGCCCATAGGCACAGCCGCCCGCGTGTTCCCCGGCCACGCTATCCTCGAGGTATACGTGAAGAA
>JALWDA010000209.1 GCA_027014955.1 Desulfurococcales archaeon
ATGTGAAGTCGCCCCTCCACGGCAACCCCGTGCCCCTGGGCACCTCAGTCATCCTGGAGGCGTGGGTCACCCTCCAGGACGAGCCCGAGGGCCCCTTCGTCGACGCCATGGGGACCTACGACCGGGTCAGGGAGCAGCCTGTGATAAGGGTGGAGGAGTCCTGGGTGCTGGTCGACGAGGAGCCCCTGACCTACCCCCTCCTCCCCGCGGGCCTGGAGCACGCCCTCCTCATGGGCCTACCACGGGAGGCCAGTATATACGCTTCGGTGAAAAGAGTCGTGCCCCGAGTAGGGAAGGTGAGGCTCACCCCCGCCAGCGGCGGGTGGCTCCACGCGGTGGTCTCCATAGCCAAGAACCACGAGGGGGATGGCAAGAACGCCATAATGGCCGCCTTCGCAGGTCACCCCAGCCTCAAGCACGTCGTGGTGGTTGACCTGGACGTGGACCCCGAGGACCCCCGCGAGGTAGAGTGGGCCATCGCAACAAGGTTCCAGGCCGACAGGGACCTCGTGTTGATAAGAAGCGCCCGGGGCTCGACCCTCGACCCCAGCGCGGAGGATGGTATGACGAGCAAGATGGGCCTCGACGCCACCCGGCCCCTGGACGCGGGGATAGAGTTCGAGAAGGCCCGCATACCCGGGGAGGAGTAGCGCCTTGCACCTGACCCGAGAGGAGGAGCGGATGCTCTCGGGCGAGCTGGGCGAGCCCGTTGCCCGGGCACTCGACGTCATCGTCAAGGTGGGCGAGGCCCTGGGGGCGGAGAGGCTAATACCCATCTCCCACGCCCACGTCTCGGGCGCCTCCTACCTCACCATAGGCGAGCCTGGGCTCCTTTTTGTAAAGAGCCTCGCTGACCAGGGAGCTCGCGTGAGGGTCTTCTCCACCCTGAACCCCGTGGGCGTCGACCTGGCCAACCCCGGGGTCCTGGACGTGGACCGGGGGTTCTGGGAGAAGCAGAAGATGGTGGTTGAAAGCTTCCTTAGGATGGGCTTCCAAGAGTCAATGACTTGCACCCCCTACCTCCTCAGGAAGCCTAGGCCGGGCGAGCACCTCTCCTGGGGCGAGAGCAGCGCAGTCGCCCTGGCCAACACCTACTACGGGGCCCACAGTAACCGCGAGGGCGGGCCACTGGCCCTCATGAGCGCCCTCACGGGCAGGACCTACGAGGCGGGGATGCACCTGGAGGAGAACAGGCTCCCCCGGGCCCAGGTGTTGCTGGACCGGGGCATAGACATGGGCGACGAGGGCATGGCGGGCGCGGTGGGGTACCTTGTGGGGGAGAAGCTGGGTAGCACAGTCCCCCTCATAAGCACGCGCGGGCCCCCGCCCTTCGACGCCATCCGGGCATACACCGCGGCCGCGGGTGCCAGCGGGGGGATTGCCATGAGCGTCATAGAGGGCGTCACCCCGGGGTGGAGGAGGCTCGTTGAGAAGGCGGGTCCCCTTGAGAGGGTATGGGTGGAGGAGCGGGAGGTTAGGGACCTGGTCCCGGGGGAGGAGGTGCTCGAGGACGTTGACCTTGCCTTCCTGGGGTGCCCCCACGCCTCCCTCGAGGAGCTGGAGGACCTAGCCCGCGTGCTCGAGGAGTGCGGGGGGCTGAGGGAGGGCCTGAGCTTCTGGGTCTCCACCTCCCGCCACGTCTACGGTATTGCCAGGGAGATGGGCATTGTTGCCAAGCTCGAGGAGCGGGGGGTGAGGGTGATAAGGGACACCTGCCCCATAGTCTCACCTGCCACGCGGGGCCGTTTCAGGAGGATCGCCACTGTGAGCGGCAAGAGCTTCTTCTACCTCCCCCGCCTCCAGGAGGCCCCCTCGGTCATAGTCCCCTACTCCCTGCTCAAGAGGCTGGTATGCGCCAAGAGGTAGCTGGTCATGGCGAGGGAGTACAGGTTAAGGCACGTGGCCGGGCCCCCGCCCCCCACGGGCGAGGAGGCGGGGCTGGTCGTCACCCCTAGGCCCATCAGCTTCCTGGGCGAGGTTGATCCGAGAGAGGGTATCCTCAAGAGGCCTGGAGAAACCCAGAGCCTGGGGGGCAGGATAGTGGTCTTCCCCCAGTCCAGGGGGAGCACCGTGGGGAGCTATGTCATATACGCCCTCTCCTTCTACAAGAATGCCCCCCTGGCTATGGTGGTGGAGAAGGCCGAGCCCCTGCTGATAACGGGCTGCGTCATCGGGGGGATCCCCCTCCTCGTTTTCGAGGAGAAGCCCGACTACGGGGAGCTGGGCCGCTGTGGGAGGGCGGTTATCCTGGCAGACGGCGGGGTTTATAAAATGGTATGCGGGCAAGGCTGAGGGGCTATTCTCCATAACTCACGCCGTACTGGGACATCATCTCGAGAGCCTCCAGGAGCATCTCTCCCTCGCCCGTCAGCGTCCAGCTTCTCCCCAGGTACTTGGCGGCCCTGGCCAGGAGCAGGGCGTCCTTCACCTCCCCCAGCATCAGGCGGGTCTCGTTCACCAGCTTGGCCACGTCGTCGGTGCGGAGCTCCTTCACCGCTTTAAGCACCCTCACGAGGAGGGGGCTCACGGGCACGGCTATGCCCGGGGACACGCCGGCCACGGCGTTCTTGAGCATGGCTCCCACGCGGGTCAGGATAATCCTGCCGTTGGGCAGGGTCTCTATGAGTCCCCTCGCCTCCAGCCTGTCGATGGCCTCGGGGGGCGCCACCTCCTCGAGAGTCGCCCTCTCCACGCTCTTCTTGGCAGGTATCCTCTGGAGGACCCTCACCTCGAGCCGGGTGAGGAGGGGCCTGCGGGGGGTCTCCGAGAGCCTGGCCAGAAGATCGCCCCTCTTGGTAGGCCCGTTGACCCCCACAAGCCCGTGCTCCCGGGCGGTGTTTATCCACTCGATGCTGGGGGACTCGAAGCTCCAGGGCAGCACGAGGGCCTTGACCCCCAGCACCGGAGCCACGCTGCCCGCCCCAGGGGCGGTTGCCAGCGTGTTGCCCGCCGCGGTTGGCCTGAACTGGTCCTGCCTGTCCTCCAGCCTCTCCACGAGCCCCATGGACTCGAGGTGGAGGAGGGAGAGGGTAAGGTCCCGGGGCTCCTCCCCGTACTTCTCCCTGTAGGCCCTCTCTATGGCCTCCTTGTCGGGCTCCAGATTGGGGTTCTCCCTCGCCCTCTCCCAGGCCTCCCTGACGGCTATTAGCACTCGCTCGTCCTCCCTCCCGAGGGCAGCGGGGGGAGCCCTCACCACCCTCCGGTAAAGGTCAAGTATGTCGAGCAGGAGCCTCCCAGTGTAGTCGAGTCCGCCGTCGGGCTTGAGGTAGCCCAGCAGGCCCAGCATGCGCCTGTCCTCCTCCCCCAAGGGGGCGCCGTCTGCCAGCTTCCTCACCGCGGTTATAACGCGGGCGTTCACAACGCTTGGGAACGGGGCGTCGAGGTTGAGGCGGGCCACCAGCCTCCTCATCAGCCTGCCCGCTGAGGTCAGGGAATAGTAGGCCGAGGTGGGCACGCTTCCCGTGACCAGGTCCATGGCCTCGAACACGGGGAGCCTCTCGCCGTACTCCTCCCTCTTGGCGGGACCCTGGGGGGCCTTCAACAGCTGGCGTGCCATGGACTTGGTGACCACGGGCCTCTGGTCGCCGAAGATGAGGGTGTCGACCAGCTCCAGGGCCACCTCGTTGAGCTCCCCGTCCTCGCTTAGCAGGCCCCTGTCGCCCAGGACGGGCCTCCACGTGCTGGGGGCCTCGCCCCCGTATGCGAGTGCCTTGACCATCGTCATAACCCTGCTGTCTATCCAGGGGTCTGCCTCGGGCTTGCCAGCGAGCTCCCAGAGCCTGTAGAGTCTCCTGCCCTTCTCCGTTATCCTGAACCGGTCCTCCCCCTCCAGGTCGTAGTAGCCCTGGGTGTAGCCCTCAATTAGGATGTGGAGGGAGTTCTCCTGGCCCTCCAGGAGCTCGGAGAGCTCGTCGGAGGCGAACCAGCCCCTGTCCCTTGTGGCGTCTATTGCCCTTAGGAGGGACTGTGAGACCCTGACCATCGTGTCCACCGGTTAGTCCCTTGGGTTTGCTTGTCTAATATATGTATGGTAGTTGTCCGTTTATTTTTCAAAAAGAAATGTAAATGTTTTAATAAAAAAACTACAAGTCATACAAATACCACAAGTATCAAACACTACCAAAACCTAATAAGCTCCCCCCACCAAAGACCATACGGGTGACAGCATGCCCCAGATAGTCGGCCTCACGCGCCTGGAGGCGCTCTACAGGACCTTCGTCGGCCTCGACCTTGACAAGGGCAGGGCCCAGAGGATACTCGAGATAGCCACCAAGAAGCTGGAGGACCTCTTCATAGAGGGCCAGCAGAGGGCATGGGCTAGGGGTAGCGACGTAGTGGAGTGGAGCGACCTCCCCATAACAAGGGGGCTCAGAAAGACCATCGAGCACTACCGGAGGGAGAGGGAGAGGCTCAACGACCCCCGCCTCGACCTCACACCCATAGTGGAGCACCTCGAGCAGGAGATAAGCGGCCTGGTTATAGGCGAGAGCGTCAAGAAGTCCCTACAGGACCTGGCCGCGACCATCCTGCTACTAATAGGCTACGTGATAAAGAAGGTCGACCCCAAGGCGAGGAAGCCCAGCGCCGAGGACATTGAGAGGACCCGGCAGATACTAGACCTGACAATATAGCACGGACCCCCTCCCCTCCCCCAGGCACACCCGTATTAAGGACTACCCCCATACTAGATCCCAGCGAACACCCCGCTGGCCACCAGGCCGCCTGGGGAGGGGATGGAGACGCCCACCCATATCCTGGGGAGACTCAAGAGCATCGCCCCCCTGGCCTATGCGGAGAAGTGGGTCCTACTCGGGAGCCTGGCAGGGGTGGCGAGCGCCCTCTTCGTAACGGGTTTCTACCTCCTCCTACACGCAGTAGTCATGGTCTCCTCGAGGATAATTGGGAGCACCTACAGGCTATCCCCTATGGAGGCCGACCTCTCCGCCGCGGCCCTCCTAGGGGGGTACGAGCCCCTCCTCTTCTACCTGACCCTCCTAGCCGGGGTCCTGGCGAGCTCAATCATCGTGTACCGCCTCGCCCCCGAGGCCGAGGGACACGGCACGGATGCAGCGATAGCGGCCATCCACAAGAGGGCCGCCCTCATAGGCTTCCGGATACCCCTGGTCAAGGCAATCGCCAGCGCCATAGCGGTGGGCACGGGGAGCAGCGGGGGCATAGAGGGCCCCAGCGTCCAGATGGGCGCGGGCGTGGGCTCCACGCTGGCCCGCCTGTTCAGGCTCTCCTTCCACGACCGCAGGATAATGGCCACCGCGGGAATAGCGGGGGCCCTCTCCGCGATGTTCAGGGCCCCAATAGGCGCCGCCTTCTTCTCAGTGGAGGTGCTTTACAAGCGGGACATGGAGATGCAGGCCTTCATGCCCAGCATGATATCCTCGATAGTCTCCTACACCATAACAGCTCCCCTCTACGATTACATGAACCCCCTCCCCAGCATACCCATGTCCATCACAGCCATATACACCCCCGGTGCCCTTGCGCACCTGGTCCTCCTGGGGTTCTTCGTGGCCCCCTTCTCCCTCCTCTACGTCCTCCTCTTCACGGGAGCCCACAGGGGCTTCAACAGGCTCGTAGCGGAGAGGAGGCTCCCCCAGGCGGCGAAGCCCCTCCTTGGAGCCCTCCTCGCGGGGGTCATAATAGTCATGGCCCCCATAGCCGCGGGCTCGGGGAGGGGGGTCCTGGCCCTCGCGCTGGAGGGGCGCATAGTCGAGCACCTCCCCCGGGCGGAGGGGATGGTGCTGGGCATCCTCCTGGTGACGGTGGCCGTCCTCAAGATGCTCGCCACCAGCCTCTCAATAGGCTCGGGGGCAAGCGGAGGCGTCTTCGCCCCCGCCCTCCTCGCGGGCTCCCTGCTGGGCCTGGCCTACTACCACATAGTGTCCCCCGAGGGCCTCGCACCCCAGTTCTTCGCCTACGTGGGCATGGCGGCCTTCTTCGGCGCCGCGGCGAAGGTCCCCCTCGCCACCTCGGTCATGGTGGGGGAGATGGGGGGCAACTACCTCCTCATAGCACCCACGCTCATAACCGCGCTCATAGCAAGGGAGCTGGTGGGGGAGAGGAGCATCTACGAGAGCCAGCTCCCCCGGCGCCCCAAGGAGGAGGCGGTTACCGCGGAGCTCCTCCTCATGCTCTACAAGTCAGCCCGCCGCGTGCTGGTGGACGAGATTGTTGACAGGAGCTACCCCACAGTAAAGCCAGGCGACACGCTGGGCAAGGCCCTCGACGCAATGGCGCGCTCGAGGAAGGGCCTCGTCCCAGTGGTGGACGAGGAGGGCCGCCTCGTGGGCGTGCTGGAGCCCGAGGACATAGACGAGGCCCTGAGCTCGGGCCTGGGCCTCAACGACCCCGTTCACAGGGCCCGGGTGAGGCTCGCCCCCCGCGTACCCCTGGGCTCCACTATAGAGGTCGCCATAGAGAGGATGATCGCCAGGTCCACCGACTACGTGGTAGTGGTGGACGGGGGGCAGAGGTACGTGGGCGTCATAACCGTGGATGACCTGAACATCGCTCTGGCCTTCCTCGTCGCGGACAGGGAGAGGCCCCTGGGCCGCCGGCGCTAGGCCTCGGAGAGGGCCTCCTGGAAGGCCCTGTAGAGCCCCTCGTCGAACGCCACTAGCATGACGCGCCGGGGCCTCTCCCGGGAGGAGTGCTCCCTCAGGGCCCTCACCATGGCCCTCGCCGCCTCGTCCACGGGCACGCCCCCCACGCCCGTGCCCATACCGGGGAAGGCCAGGGTCTCCACGCCGAGCCTCTCAGCCTCACGCAGCGCCGCGAGGGTGGCCCTGTATACGTTCTCCACGCCTATCCTCATGGCGGGCCGCTCCATCGTGGGGGCGTGTATAACGTAGCGCGCCCGCAGCCTCCCCGCCCCAGTGGCTATCGCCTCCCCCACTG
>JALWDA010000210.1 GCA_027014955.1 Desulfurococcales archaeon
CTCCTTGCCTCCTCCGAGGAGGAAGACCGCCGCAACCCCGCCGCCCGCCGCGAGCAGGACGACGACCGCGGCGATGATGATGAAGAGCATCTTCCTGCTCTTCTTCTGCGGCTGTTCCTCCTGCGGCTGATCCTTCTTCTCGTCGGCCATCGCACGTTCCTCCGGCGGCTACCTGCCGCCCTTGCGCGTCCTGATCAGGATCTCTACCCGGCGGTTCTTGCGCCGTCCTTCCTCGGTGAAGTTCTCGCTGATCGGGCGGGTGTCCCCGTAGCCAACCGCCTGGAGGCGGAACCCGGGGATGCCGCGGCTCTCGAAGAAGCGGACGACGGCGGCCGCCCGGGCCGCGGAGAGTTCCCAGTTGCTGGGGAACTCCCGGGTGTGGATGGGCCGGTCGTCGGTGTGGCCCTCCACCAGGATGGGGTTGTCGACCGGCTTGAGGATCCGCGCCAGGTCACCCAGGACCCGGGCCGCCTGGACCCCGAGGACCCCCGGAGCCTGGGGGAGTTCATAGAGCGGATAGCGAAGACCCTCGGATGGGAGAAGGAGAGGGTGAGGAGCGTCCTTGAAAGGGAGGCGCGGCTCTACTCCCTCCTGGACCACACCAAGACCCTGGCCTTCATGCTCGCCGACGGCATAGTGCCCTCCAACCAGGGCGAGGGTTACCTGGCGCGGCTCCTTATCAGGAGGTCCCTCAAGAACCTCCACCTCCTGGGCTCAGGCGTGGGTCTTAGGGAGCTCGTCTCCCTCCAGATAGGATACTGGTCCCGTGACTTCCCCCACCTGGAGGAGCGGCGCGGCTACATCCTCGACGCCATAGGACTTGAGGAGGAGAGGTACAGGCAGCTCTTAAAAGAACAGCTCCCCAGGGCCGTCAAGATGCTTCGAAGGAACCCCAGCATCGAGACCCTGGTGAGGATATACCAGGAGCTGGGCCTCCCCCCCGAGGTGGTCGTGGAGGAGGCGCGCAAGCAGGGCCTGGAGGGCGTGGATGTCCCCCCCAACTTCTACGCCTTCATAGCCCGCGAGGGCCAGGCGCCCAAGCCCGCTGGGGTCGAGGAGAAGCCCGAGTGGATAGAGGGGCTCCCCGAGACCCGCAGGATATTCCACGAGGACCCTTACGCTAGGGAGACCGAGGCGAGGGTGCTTAGGGTTGTGGGAAGGGGCGTGGTCCTGGACCAGACAGTCGCCTACCCCACCGGGGGCGGCCAGATACACGACACGGGTGAGCTCGCCTGGGACGGGGGGAGGGCACGGATAGTGGATGTGAGGATGCACGATGGCGTGATAGAGCACGTGCTTGACAGGGAGCCCGAGGGCCTCGTGGAGGGGGCTCGGGTGAGGGTGTCCATAGACTGGGAGAGACGCTACAGGATAATGAGGCACCACACGGCCACCCACATCATGCTAGGAGCCCTCAGGAGGGTCCTGGGCCCCCACGTGTGGCAGGCGGGTGCGGAGAAGACCCCCGAGAAGGGGAGGCTCGACATAACCCACTACAAGCCCATAAGCCCCGAGGAGCAGGCACGGGTCGAGGAGCTGGCGAACAGCATAGTCCTTGACCGCCGGCCCGTGCTGGTCAGGGAGGAGGACAGGAACGAGGCCGAGGAGAAGTACGGGTTCACCATATACCAGGGGGGCGTCCCCCTCCAGCCCCGGATAAGGATAGTCGAGATACCTGGCCACGACACGGAGGCGTGCTTCGGCACCCACGTGGCCAACACGGGTGACGTGGGGGGGATAAAGATAACAGGCATAACCAAGCTTCAGGACGGGGTCTACCGGGTCGAGTACACCGCGGGCACCCAGGTGGCCCAGTACTCCGCCGAGCTCGAAAGGGCCCTCCGACAGGCCTCCCAGGCCCTGGGGGGAGGACCCCGGGACGTGCCCCGGAGGGCAGAGTCCCTGGCAAGGGAGATGGAGAAGCAGAAGGCCCTCCTCTCCAGATACCGGCGCCAGCTCGAGGGGGTCCTAATAGGACAGCTTGTCCAAACCGCTCGCGACGCGGGGGGTGCGCGCCTATCAGTCTACGTGGATGAGATAGGCGACTCCAAGCTCTCCACCGAGGTCCTGAAAAAAGCGGTTGAGAAGGACCCCCGGTTGATAGTGGTGAGGATACAGCCCGGCAAGCCCACCGTGGTCGAGATAAGCGCGGGAAGAGAGGCTGCCAAAAAAGCGCCCGCAACCCAGGTGGCCCAGGCCCTCTCCAGGATAGCCCCGGGCAAAGGAGGGGGAAGCCCCACGCACGCCTTCTGGAGGACGGCCGGCGGGATAGACCCGCGAGAGGTTGAGGAGCTATTGGTGAAGACCCTGGAGGAGAAGCGCGGCTGATAGAGGCGGGCCTCGACCTCCAGTACCTCCTAAACAGGGGGTACCCCAGGGACTCCTCCACCCAACTGGTCGCGACGCGTCATAGACTGGGGAGGGCGGAGGCCTCCCTCCTCAAGCGATGCGTCCACGAGGACCCCTACAACGAGTTGGTGAGGAGCAGGCTAGAGGGCCTCGGGGAGGCCTCGCTCCTCATAGTAGACCTGTACTACACTGTCAGCCTCGTACATGAGGCCGCCAGCGGCCACGCCCTCTACGAGTGCACAGACGCGGTGCTCAGGGACAACGCCCGGGGAGAGGGGCGCTCCTGGAAAAGGCCCGAGCACGCCCGCGAGGCGATTTACCACATAGCGGGGCTTTTAGGGGAGGAGGGTTTCTCGGGCAGGGTTCTACTAGTCGCGGACGCCCAGGTGCCCCACAGCGCGGTCGCGCTGAGGGAGTCCCTCGAGGCCCTCGAGGAGCACGGGTACCCCGCGGAGGGGCTGCTGGCAAGGAAAGCCGACACGGCCTTGGTGGAAAGGGCCGCGTCGCATTATGACGCCGCTGTGCTGACGGGGGACCGGGTGGTCCTGGAGAGGGTGGGCAGGGTGGCTACCCTCGGCCGCCTTCCCCCGACTTGGAGGGTGGTCCGCCTGGGAGCGTTGATTGAGGAGGCGAGGAGGAGGGTTTGGTGCCCCGAGGACAAGTAGCTTTTAGGGGTGGCGGGCCCGCGGGGATTTGAACCCCGGGTCACCGGCTTCTCCCACCCCCGGGCCTGCGCAGGCGGGTGTGGGCGCTTAGAAGGCCGGCGCCCTATCCTGGCTAGGCTACGGGCCCCCAGTATGGATAGTGTCGGGGGCAAGGTTATTAAGCGTTAGCTTGGAGCAGGGGGTAGGGTTAAAAATAGCCCAGTCTCACAATAGTTTCCACGACAGCGTGTATACGGGGTGAGTTGGAGTGAGCGTGACCTACGTGACGCTGGGCGAGGTCAAGACGGGTAACTTCATCGTGATTGACGGGGAGCCCTGCAAGGTGGTAGAGATAAGCAGGGCCAAGACGGGCAAGCACGGGAGCGCGAAGGCCCACGTGGTGGCCATCGGGCTCTTCAGCGGCTCGAAGAAGACCCTGACGGCACCCGTTGACCAGAGGGTGGAGATGCCCATAATAGACAAGAGGACCGCCCAGGTCATAGCGGATATGGGGGACAGCTTCCAGTTGATGGACCTGGAGACCTTCGAGACCTTCGAGGTCGAGAAGCCCAAGGACCCGGAGCTCCTTGCCAAGATACAGCCCGGAAAGGATGTGGAGTACTGGGAGGTCATGGGCCGCCGCCTCATAATGAGGCCCCGCGGCTAGCCTCCCGCCTTCTCCTATAGTGTCAACGGTGGTATTTTGCCCGAGGTCCTATCGGGGCTCAAGGACGCCCTCAAGAAGTTTCTGGGCTCCACCAGCCCCTACGAGAAGAGCGTTGAGGAGTTCGTGAAGGACCTGCAGAGGACCCTCATAAAAAGCGACGTGAACGTTAAGCTGGTCTTCGAGCTCTCCAAGAGGATAAGGGAGAGGGCCCTCAAGGAGAAGCCGCCAGCGGGGGCTTCTAGGAGGGACTGGTTCGTCAAGATAGTCTACGAGGAGCTCGTGAGGCTCTTCGGGGGAGAGGAGGCCCCCAGCGTCATACCCTCCAAGAAGCCCTACGTCATAATGCTCGTCGGTGTCCAGGGGAGCGGCAAGACCACAACCGCCGGCAAGCTCGCCCACTACTACAGGAACCGCAAGTTCAAGGTCGGCCTGGTGCAGACCGACACCCACAGGCCCGCCGCCTACGACCAGCTCCGCCAGCTGGCAGAGCAGGTCGGGGCCCTCTTCTACGGGGACCCGGGAGAGAGGGACCCAGTGAAGATAACCCGGGAGGGGATAAGGCAGCTTGCGAGCCAGGGGGCGGAGGTGATCATAGTCGACACAGCCGGTAGGCACGGGTACGGGGAGGAGGAGAGCCTCATGGAGGAGATGAGGCGAATAGCAGACGCCGTGAAGCCCGACGAGGTAATCCTCGTGCTAGACGCGGGCATCGGGCAGAAGGCGAGGGACCTGGCACGGCGGTTCCACGAGGCCGCGCCCATAGGGAGCATAATAATAACCAAGCTCGACGGCACGGCGAAGGGAGGGGGAGCCCTCTCCGCCGTGGCCGAGACGGGTGCTAGGATAAAGTTCGTGGGCACGGGCGAGAAGGTGGGTGAGCTGGAGGTCTTCCAGCCCACCCGTTTCGTGGGCAGGCTCCTCGGCATGGGCGACATACAGGGGCTGCTCGAGAGGCTGGAGGCCCTCGAGGAGGCCGGGGACCTGGAGAAGAACGTGGAGGAGATGCTCAGCGGCAGGCTTGACATGAGGGTCATCTACCGCCAGCTCCGCCAGATACGCAAGCTGGGGCCCCTGAGCAAGGTCCTCAGCATGCTTCCCGGCTACGGGATACAGCTCCCCGAGGACCCCGAGGGCGCGAAGATCGGCGAGGAGAAGATGGACCGCTGGATGGCCATAATACAGAGCATGACTCCCGAGGAGATGGAGAAGCCCGAGCTCATAGAGAGGGAGAAGACAAGGCTCCGCAGGATAGCCTACGGGAGCGGCACCAGCCCCGAGGACGTCAAGGAGCTCCTCACCTACTACCTCCACCTGAAGAGGATGATGAAGCAGCTGAAGAGGAAGAAGAAGCTACTAAAGAAGCTACAGCTGGACCAGCAATGGCCCGCGTGATAATAGTAGACTACGGTAGACCCCCCGAGAACAGGAGGGAGGCACACCACATAGCCCGGGACGCCGCCGCGGCACTCCTCCTCTCGAACAGCATAAGGAGGGACACCGTCTTCATAGCCTACTTCTCCCACGCCCAGGCCCTCCTCGAGCTGAGGGGAGACAGCGTCAGGAACCTGAGGGCTGACGAGGAGAGCGCCGCGGGCCTACTGTGGAGCCTCCTCAGGACACGCTTGAAGAGGGCCCCGGCCCCCGGTCCGGGAACCTGCGTATCACCGGGGAGGGCGGACGACTGCCCCCCCTCCGGGGAACTGTGCGGGGCCCTCACCACACCCTTCATCATAACCCCACCCGGTTGGGACACCCCCCTCGGGTGCAGGAGGAGGGTGCTCCTATCCAGCGCCCCCACCCCCACCCACCTGATAATGAGGCTTAACATGGTGCTCGACCTATGCGCGGAGAGGACCTAGGCAGGATACACTCTAGGGTCTACAGGATACTGGAGAAGACCCCCCTGTGCCCCAGCTGTCTGGGGAGGCTGTTCGCCGCCAGGCTAAGGGGGTACAGTAACAGGGAGAGGGGCCTAGCCCTCATGAGGGGCCTGGTCATGGAGCTTGAGCAGAGGGCGGAGGAGGGCGATGGTGAGGCAAGGCGCATGCTTGAGAGAATAGCACCCGGCCTCCCCCCGGAGTTCGACCAGAGCCTCGAGCGACTGGGCATAAAAGTGGGGGAGAGAACACCCTGCTGGCTATGCGGTGGGAGGCTTGAGGAGTGGCTGGGCCTCCACAGGAGGGCCTCCGAGCTTGTCAGGTCTCATAGGGCTGAGAGCTTCGTGGTGGGGGTGGTGCTATCCAAGGCCCTCTCCCAGAGGGAGGACGAGCTACTGAGAACCAACATGGTGACCACGGGGGAGAGCATCAGGCAGGAGGTAAAGCGGGAGATTGGGAAGAGGGTCATGGCAGAAACGGGGGTCCCGGTGGACTTCGAGCGGCCTGGCGTGACCATAATGGTGACCCTACCCCAGGGCATCGTGTACGCCCGACCCAACCCCATCTTGGTCAAGGGGAGGTACCTTAAGACGGGGAGGAACATTAGCCAGACCCGCTGGACCACACGGAGGGGGGAGAGGCGGTTCGAGCTATCCGTCCAGGACATGCTCGAGCCCCTCCGGGAGGCCCTGGGCGGGGCCGAGCTGGTCCTGCACGCATCGGGGAGGGAGGACACCGACGCAAGGATGCTGGGGGACGGGAGGCCCATGGTAGTTGAGGTCAAAGAGCCCCAGCGGAGGAGGACCAGTCTCCCCGTGGTGGAGAAGCTGCTCAACACCCGGGCCAGCTGGGGCTGGTTCACCCTGGAAGGCCCCGTTACGCGAGATTATGTGAGGGAGCTGAAGACAAGCGACCAGCACCGCAGGAAGGCCTACAGGGCCCTCGTCACCTCCGACAGGCCCCTGAACCCCCGCGAGTTGGAGGAGGCCGAGAAGACTCTAAACGGGGTGGAGATAAGGCAGAGGACCCCCCAGAGGGTCTCCCACCGCAGAGCTGACGTGGTTAGGGTCAAGAGGCTCTACGAGACAAGGCTCGTACAGCTGGCCCCGCGGCTCCTGCAGGCGTACTTCCTCGCCGAGGGGGGCCTCTACATCAAAGAACTCGTATCGGGAGACGATGGCAGGACCCAGCCCAGTCTCGCCAGCGTCCTCGGGGCAAGGCTACAGTGCGTGGAGCTGGACGTCCTCTGGGTGGAGGCACGCTAGCCGCCCTTAACCAGAACGAGGAGCCAAAGGTCCAGGTCCCCATGCCTCACCCTCCTGGCGTGAACGACCTCGAACCCCCTCTGCCCCGCGA
>JALWDA010000211.1 GCA_027014955.1 Desulfurococcales archaeon
GAAGGGTGGTAAAGGTGTCGCGTGCTCCTCGCCCCGTGGCCCTTCTTGCTGTGCTGGTCGCCCTGCTGTTAACACTATTCTCAACACCACCGGCGACCGGGCAGGTCAAGACCATAGCCGTTGAGATGGGCGACTTCTTCTTCAACCCCGAGACAATAGAGGTCGTGGCTGGGAAGGAGGTTGTGCTACAGGTCAGGAACAATGGCAAGTATCCCCACACGTTGACCATAGAGGGGTCTGATGTGGACCTCGTCCTGTCACCGGGTGAGGAGGGGGAGGCCCGGCTCCTGATAACACAGCCGGGGGAGTATAGGCTGTACTGTAGGTACCACGCCCAGATGGAGGGTACGCTGAAAGTTGTCGCAGGGGATGCTGGTGACGAGGCCAGTGGGGCTACGGGTCCATCCACGCGGGAAGACGAGGAGGCTAGGGATACAGGGGATGGGGGCTACTCATCTGGCCCCGGCTATGGATTGACCCTGCTCGCACTGGTGGCTGTGGTTGTGGTGGTGGCAGTGTTGGCTGTGCTCTGGGGCAGGAGATGAGCCAACGCTAGAATGATGTCCTGACCTGGTTAGTGGGGTCCTACCTAATCTCAGGAAACGAGGCATTCTATCCCGGGGTTTAGGTGTTCTGCAAGGTCTTTTGAGCTGCATAGCCTCTCCGCGATTGCTTCTGTGATGTCGCGTGGTAGGGGGGAGAGGGGCCTCCTCACTTGGGGCGCGAGGGGGGCTCCGAGGGCGTGTAGTACCGCCTTTATGGAGGATGCCAGTGGGGCTCCTGTGCGTGCGAGTATCCTACGGGCCTCGGATGATAGCCTGGTGGTTACGAGAGCTTGTCTAAGGTCGCCTCTCTCGACGGCCTCCCACGTGGCTGTGGGGAGGCGGGGTAGTAGGTTGGCCAGAGCACTAACTGCGCCGTCACCCCCTATGGCGAGGGTGTGGAGGAGGAGCTCCTCGGTTCCGGGCATTATGGAGAAGTCTCTTCTCACCTCCTTTATGCTGACAAGCTCCCCCAGGTATGTGTAGTCGCCAACGGTGGCCTTGACCCCAGCTATGTCGCTTGACTCGCTTGCCATCCAGGCAAGGTCCCCCGCACCTATGCCGTAGCCCACGTGGGAGGGGATGTTGTAGACGAACGCGGGCCTGCCAGAGGCCTTGGCAAGGCCCTGGTAGTACTCGAGTAGCCTTAACCTGTCTGCCCTGTAGTACAGCGGGGGCGTTGCGAAAACATAGTCTACGCCCAGGTCCCCCGCCTCCCGCGCCCTCTCTAGAGACTCCTCCCACCCGAGTGCCCCCACGCCGGCGAACACCGCCGCTTTCCCACCCAGGGTCTCCACGGCTATCCTGTAAAGCCCCTCGAGCTCCCAGGGGGCGAGGCTGGTCCACTCCCCCGTCGTGCCGCCTACCCAGACCCCATGGACGCCAGCCTTACCCAGGCCCTCAAGCAGCCACTTGAATGCCTCGAGGTCCACCTCCCCCTTATGGGTGAAAGGGGTGAGGGTGGCCACGACCACTCCCCTGAACGCGCCCGCCACGGCTGAACCACCTGCTTATCCACCCACGGGACGTGGAAGCGGGTATCGTTAGTGGCCGTACCCTCTCTTTCTGGGAGATTTCAGCGTTGAATATCTTACAGGAATGCCCCCAATTACTGGCCCCGAATCCAAACTTTGTGGGAAACAGCATATGGCCCGGCATGGGCCCTAGGGCTCTAAACGTCTATGTTCCAGCTCCTTGACCTCTAGGACCTCCACATGGCGCCGGGCTTTCTCGGCCAGCTCCCGGTCCTGGGTGACCAGCGCGAGCCCATCACGCAGAGCCACGTGGAGGTACGAGGCATCATATGCCGTGAGCCCCTCCCTGACAGCCAGCTGGAGGACCTCGTCCTCCTCCCCCCTTATGGTCCTTATGTCGAGGGCCGTGAACACCATTTTAAGCAGGTCTATGTAGTCTAGAGCCTGTTGGGCGTCTATTCTCCTTAGCAGGTAGTGCTGTTTCCATACTGCGTTGACTGCCTCGTAGAACGCCAGCTCGAGGGTGCTACCACCCAGGATCAGGTCCAAGGATCCCCTTTCTACAAGGGTGAATATGGAGCTTGTGTCGAAGAGGAACCTTGTGCTCATCGGGCCTCCCGGTCCTCCCGTATAAGCCTTACAATATCGTCCTCAGACAGGGGGCTCAGCTTCCTCCTCAGCCGTCTCGCCCTCTTCTCCGCCTCCTCTAGTATCTTTTTCCGGACCTCCCTTTCCAGGGCCTCCCTTATAACGGGGCCCGGTTTTATACCATACTGGTCCATAAGTTCCTTAACCCGTCGGGGGACCTTGGCGGAAACGGTCACATACTCTGTCCGGGCCACAGCGCGACCCGCCTCCACTTTGTACCTACGATTCAAAAATATTTGACAACAGCGCCATATTAAGGTATACCATATGGTAGACATTATTAAATGTAGGAAGTTTCAATAGCAGTACATTACCCTTATGGAAACATTAACTGAAGTTGGCAGTAAGAACACGATTAGCCATAACAATAGTTATTTTAAAAGCTATTGTAATATATGTCCCCCCGTCACCGGGCAACGGTGCACGTGTATATAAAACGTTGAACAAGCCAGCACTATTATCAACATTATCTTTGGGAAGGGAAGCTAAGCAGCTTATGAACAAGCTATTTAAATTGTTATATATAGTTAAGTGCGGGTTTCCTTCCTCTTCTGTCTTAAACAGGTTGGGTTAGGGAGAAGGTGGCGGCCCCGGGGGGATTTGAACCCCCGGCCACCGGCTTAGGAGGCCGGCGCCCTATCCTGGCTGGGCTACGGGGCCCCTCGTCTATTGTGTGGGGTTGTTTGGGTGTAAAAAAGGTTACTTGGACTCGGCCTGCTCCAGGGTTTCTGAGTATTCCTGGGCGAGGGTCTCCCGCTTGGTTGCGGAGGACACTATTAGTGCTACTATGGCGTTCACTATGAGTCCTATCACGCCTGCCTCGGCGGGGTGGTAGCCGGGCAGGCCGAGGGCCTCGTGTATGCCGAAACGGTTGGTGAACAGTATCGTGACTAGAACGCCCACTATCAGGCCCGCGAGCACACCGTTGGCGTCCAGGAGCCTGCGCTTGGGGAAGACAACCTGTAGCACGGGCACTAGGAACTGGAGGCCGCCAGCAGCGGCTATGGCGACGATGTCGAATATCAGGCCCGGTTTCTTGACGGCGAAGTACCATCCCAGGAAGCCCCATATCAGCACGAGGGCCCTCCCCACAGTTATGAGCTCCTGCTCGGTCGCGTTTCTCCTGAGGAACCTCTGGTAGATGTCCCTCGTGAGTACCATTGAGGTAGCCGCGAGCATGCTGTCCAGGGTCGACATGGCGGCGCTCGCGGCCCCTGCTAGCAGGAAGCCCGCGAACACGGCGGGTGTGAGGACGAATATCATGTGCGCCATAACGGCGTCTCTGCTCCCATAGGTTCCCACCAGCTCCTTTATGAACCCGGGCTGTAGCTGGACGTCGCCGAGGTTCAGGCCCGTAACGTTGAGCACCGCCGCCCCCAGGCCTATTAGCATGGCGGGGAGGTAGAAGCTGCTGACGTAGATGGCCATCCCCGCGCTGCCTATCTTTATGGCCCGGGTGTCAAGGGCGCTGTAGTATCTTAGCCAGAGGTGGGGGAGCAGTATTATGCCGAAGCTGAAGGCTATGACGAAGCTGGTGGTGAGGTCCCAGCTCCAGTTCATGGTGAGAAGCTTTGGAGCGTGCTGCCTCACCTGTTCGAAGAGAGGCGCGACGCCGCCGAAGTACTTGTATGCAATGTAGAAGCCGGCCGCCCATATACCTATGTACATCCACACGCCCTGAATGGCGTCGGTCCAGAACGCTGCCCTGTTGCCTCCTACTATGAGGTAGATTATCGTCACGGCCATGAAGAGGAGGCTGGCTTCCTCGTAGGGTATTTTTCCTCCGGAGCCTATGCTCAGCACAATGCCCAGCCCGATACTCTGGACCACGATGTAGCCTATTATGAAGAGGGCCTGGAGAATCCCCGTTAGGAAGCGTAGGGCCTCGCTTTTGAAGAAGTGCGCCAGCAGGTCGGCTGGGGTTATGTGCCCGTACCTCTTGGCGAGGATGTACATGCGCTTGCCCAGCACGTAGCCGCCCACGGCAGCGAGTATTGTCCAGAGCATGGAGCCTATCCAGAAGCTGACGCCCGAGGACGAGAACACCGCGACGCTGGTGAGGAAGGCGAAGGCACTGTGGTAGGTGGCGGCGAGGGTCAGGAACAGTATCAGCCCCCCAACCGTCCTGCTGACCAGGTAGTAGTCCTCTATGGTGCGGCGGAACCTCCTCCACGCAACGTACCCCAGGCCCACCATGACTAGGCTGTATATTATGATTATAGTGGTCGTGACCTGCCAGGCCTCCGCCACGTCTCCTCACCTCCACACCTTGACCGCCGCCACTACCACAACTAGCAGCAAGAGCAGCCAGACCACCAGGCTGTAGACGAGGGTCACGCTCATGCCGGCGAAGCTGGGCTCGGGGCTGTTCAGGCTCGGCACCAAGTAGACGAGGTACGCCGCTATGTATAGGAGAACGAAGGCCCCCGTGAGGGCGTGGGCGAGGCTATTGTTGGACATTCCCACGCCACCCCTCACCCGTCTTCATCGGAGTATATATTCCTTAAATATGGTCTATTGGCGGGGTTTCTATATATCTTTCACCCCAAATACACGGGCCAGAGGGGCTCCCATGCGGCCCGTGGCACAAGCCTTTTCAAACCCCCGCCCACTACACCAACATGTACACGCCACCATGGCTGGGAGAAGGGGAGCCCATGAAAACACGCCTCGCAGTAGACGTGGGGGGCACCTTCACGGATTTTGTCTACATGGGCCCGGATGGCGTGAGGCACTGGAAAGTCCTAACCACCCCCAGCGAGCCCTGGAGGGGCATACTGGGGGGCATCCAGGACGCTGGGGTCCAGCCGGGGGGGTTGGACTTCTTCATAAACGCGACAACCCTGGGGACCAACCTGTTCTTCGGCCAAACCCACCTGGAGAGGCCCCTTGTCATACTCATAACCAACAGGGGGTTCGAAGACGTACTCGAGATTGGTAGGCAGAACAGGCCCAGCCTCTACGACCCCTTCTTCCAGAGACCCCCGCCCCTGGTGGACAGGAGACACCGCATAGGTGTCGGGGGACGCATTGGGAGCCGGGGCGAGGAGCTCGAGCCCCTCGACAAGGACGCCGTGGCAAGAGCGGCCGTGGAGCATTGTGGCCCCAACACTGTCTTCGCAGTATCCTTCCTCCACAGCTACGCCAACCCGGCGCACGAGAGGAGGGCCAAGGAGGTTATCCGAGAGAAGTGCAGCCAAGCAACGGTAGTGGCTAGCCACGAGGTAGACCCCCTGCCCATGGAGTATGAGAGGACCAGCACCACTGTGGTAAACGCGCTCCTGACCCCCATTATATCGGCCTACCTTGAGCGCCTGGACAGGGCCCTCCGCGAGCGGGGGTTCAGGGAAAGAACACTAGCCATGCAGAGCAACGGGGGGCTGGTCTCACTGAGGGACGCCCTCCGCATGCCAGCCGCGTTCATAGAGAGCGGGCCCGCGGCTGGGGCTGTGGCGGTCGCGGTTCTCTCAAGGGACATGGGCATAGAGAGGGCCCTGGGCTTCGACATGGGGGGCACCACGGCCAAAGCGTCCTCCATAGTCGGGGGAAGGCCCACCTACACCGACCTCTACGAGGTGGGGGGCAGGGTCCACATGGGCCGCCCCGTCCCGGGTAGTGGGTACCCCGTCAGGTACACCTACATAGACCTGGCCGAGGTAAGCGCGGGTGGAGGCACCATCGCATGGGTTGACAAGGGTGGGGCCCTCAGGGTGGGCCCCCTGAGCTCTGGGGCCGACCCGGGGCCCGCCTGCTATGCCCGAAGGGGCAGCGAGCCCACCGTTACTGACGCCAACGTTGTTCTGGGTAGGATGCCCAGTCACCTGGCTGGTGGGAGGCTTAGGCTTGACAGGCGCCTCGCCGCCCAGGCCGTGGGGCGTATCGCCGAGCGGCTGGGAAGGGGGCTTGTGGAGACCGCCCTTGACATAGTCTCCCACGCCAACGTGACCATGGCCCGGGCGCTAAGGGTGGTGAGCGTGGAGAAGGGCCTGGACCCCGCGGAGTTCACGCTGTTCGCCTTCGGGGGCGCGGGTCCCCTGCACGCGGTGGAGCTGGCTAGGGAGCTGGGTGTGGGGGAGGTTATTGTACCTCCCCTCCCCGGCGTTTTCTCGGCCCTCGGCCTGCTTTTGGCGGACTACAAGCTATACTACAAGAGGCCTGTTGTGAGGAGGCTGGGGGACCTGGAACCACGGGCCCTGGAGGAAGATTATAGGGAGATGGAGGAGAGGGCGCGGAGGGACCTCGAAGCCGAGGGCTTCGGGCCCGGGGAGGCGGTGTTCACCCGCTGGGTGGAGGCAAGGTACGTGGGCCAGTCCTTCACCCTCACCATCCCCTACACGGGGTCAAGGGAGGGCCTGGGAGAAGCCTTCCACAGGGCCCACGAGGCGCGCTATGGGTTCAGCAGCCCCGACGAGGAGGTTGAGGTGGTATCCATCCGGCTGGAGGCCGTGGGGGTCTTCGAGAAGCCCGACCTCAGGCGCCTGCTGTCCCAGGGAGGCGGCGGGGGCGACGCGGTTGTGGGCTCCCAGAGGCTGGTGGACGTGGATGGTGTTGAGAAGGAGGCGGCTCTGGTCGAATATGGCC
>JALWDA010000212.1 GCA_027014955.1 Desulfurococcales archaeon
ATACCTCCCCGACCTACCCCTGTCCCCCGAGACACCCGTAGAGGTCAAGCTTGGTACCCGTGGAGCAGTTTCATCCTCTGCGAGAATCCTCTATTTCCCACCCTACGGGGGCTGGATCGTGACAACTGCACACGAATCTGCCAGTTTTGGTACCGAACAGGGAATTAACAGCGTGGGGCTGATAGGGCAGGGTACCTTCATTGCTGCAGGATATAGGCAGTTAAAAACTCTATTCGGTACAGAGCCTCCTGAAGGCAGGCTTGTTGTTTATAGGAGCGTCCCTCTGGCAACTCTTGACAGGCTATATATTGAGAACTGGAAAATGACCATGGGGGGAACGACGTACAGCATCAGGGACGCTACCGCTGCGTATGGTGTGGCAGGGAAGCTCCTTGTTGGCACAAGGGCGAATGACAGTAACCCGGGCGTATATGCCGTCCTGGGGAGCTTCCCCCTCCCACTGGCCAACGGGAGTTCCACGGATAGCAGGTTCCTATACCTAGGAGGAAGCCCCACTCCAAGCAGTGGCAATCTTATCTCTAATATAATAGCCCTAAACTCCACCCACGCTATAGTCTCGGGCGGGCTTATCGACCCAGCATCGGGTGACCATGACGCATTTGTCACGTTCGTCAACGCCAGTGGCAACAGTCTCCAGGTCGACTACTCTGTTGTTCTGGGGTATGTGGATGGCAACGGTAATAGGGCTGATAACGAGCAGGCAGTGAGGGCTCTAATTTATGGCAGTCTGCTTTATGTACTCGTCCAGGGAGGGGGTGGAGAGCCCGCTAATCAGGGAACCTCATCCTATCTTGTGAAATACAACCTCGATACCGGTTCTGTTGAGAAGGCTGTCCGTTTCGGTAACCCGCCATCGGTTAACGTCACGGCGGTGGATATGAGGATTGAGGGAGGCTCGATATATCTCCTCCTAGCCTACGACAATAGCAGCAACTCCTCCAACCCCATGGCACTCGTTGCTAGGCTTGACAAGAACAGCCTTGAAACCCTATGGGCGAGAGTTTATAATGTCACGGGCAGGCCTCTATCAATCGCTTTAATGGGGGATAGCGTGGGAATCCTGGTTTACTCCTCCATAGGCATCGTCTTAGCGAGCGTAGAAAAAACAACGGGAGAACCACTATGGGCGGGGTACAGGAACATTCCTTTTTTCAACACGAATGTCGACATAACAGCCGCTTCGCTGGGGGGCAACGACATGTACGGTATAGCTGGCACATATGTGTTCGGGCTGGGGACTTCCTATACATTCGCATATTTGATTGGAGAGATAAACCCGCATACCCTTGGTAAAGTCAAGTTATTTGGTATCACTGGTCAAACAGAGCTGAGCTTTGAAAAAGCACTCCTAACATCTACAGTTGTCACAGAGTATGAGGATGTGTCTTCGAATATATCCAGCGCAGCCAACATTGTCCAGTCACAGGTAAGCGACCCTATAGAACTGGATAGTGTGAGCTGAGGGTTTCTTGTCTTTTTTCTTAACTCTTTGGTTCTACATGATATTTCTCATGCATACTGGATTGTCTTATGCAATCAGGTGGGACATTGGGGGCTACGTATATTTGGGGGGCTCTTTTTTCAACAGTTATCCCCTTATGTTGTAGGCATTTAGTGTCTATTTTTAGTAGGGTTATCTGGGGATGGTGTCGTCTTCCTGTCTCGATTGCGAGTTGGGGGTCGCTTGTTAGGTGGACGTGGGTCCTCTTACCGGGTTTTAGGCCCTCCCGGGTTATGCTGGGTAGGTTTCGTGTTGGCGTGGCGTGGTAGAGGATGGGGGGCGGGGGTTCTCTTCCCTGGGGTTCTATGTGAACGGGTATGCTGTGGCCGTAGCGGGCTCTTATCTTGTTGCCTCGTAGCTCGAATCTTCCCTTGGGGTCGAGCTGGGCTATTGCCCTTATGTGCCACTCCTCGACCCAGTGGAACTGGGGGTCTTGTCTTAGGGCCTGGATGAGCTGTTCGAGGGGGGCCCAGCCCTGTTTGTCGAGGCCTATGCCGTACTTGTGGGGGTAGTGGCGTAGTATGCCGGAGAGCCTCTTGCTGAGAGCCAGCCTACGGGGCCCGGGAAGGGTGTCCCGGGGGGTGCATTCGGCGGGCTCCTCGCGGAGGGAGCCGTCGGAGCACCTTACTATGCCGGGTGGGGGGTCCCTGGGTTTCATGGCGTG
>JALWDA010000213.1 GCA_027014955.1 Desulfurococcales archaeon
GCGAGTACGGGGACCTGGGCCTGGGCGAGTCGAGGGCCACTGTGATTGAGGCGCCCGGTATACACCCCCTGTCCCTCCGGTTCGCCGAGCTCCTCCGCCTCACCCGCATGAGCCCCGGGGCCACAAACCAGGAGAGGCTCCTCCGCTGGGCCTGGAAGACAGCGGTTCGCCTCATCAGAGAGGGTGATGAGGGGGAGGCCCGTTTCGTGGAGCTCATGAAGGGCCTCGTCGAGGAGGCTCCCGGGTACGAGGACAACCCCCTCACGGGCGGGCTGGCGACCCTGGTGAAGGAGGGGAAGGCCGACCCCCCGCCCCGGGGCCTCAAGCCCGACGTGGTGCAGGGGGTGCTGAACAAGCTGGACGACCTGGAGGAGCTCTACGGCGACGTCATTAGCCCCCGCATTGACCCGAGGCTTGAGGGCGTTATAAGGCCCCGGAGGCTCACGGTCTTCGACCTATCGGGCCTGGGGGAGGAGGGCGCCGACGCGGTGGTGAGCCACTATCTAAGGAGGCTCCTGGAGGAGAGGAAGGCCTACAAGACCGGCTCTGGTGGATACCCGTCGCCCGTCATAGTAGTTGTGGAGGAGGCCCACGTGCTCGTGCCCCGGGACCGGGACACCCTGACCAAGAGGTGGGCCACCCGCGTGGTGAGGGAGGGGAGGAAGTTCGGCCTAGGCATGGTCCTGGTTAGTCAGAGGCCCAAGAATGTGGACGCCGACGTGCTTAGCCAGACCAACAACAAGATAATCCTGCGCATGGTGGAGCCCCAGGACATAAGCTACGTGCAGTCCGCCAGCGAGGAGCTGAGCCAGGACCTCGCGGACCTCCTCCCCGGCCTCAACCCCGGGGAGGCCATAGTCGTAGGGAGCATGACCCGCCTGCCCGGCCTGGTCAAGATAGACTACTGCGAGCACAAGCGGAGGGGAAGCGACATAGACTTCGCCCAGGAGCTCCAAGAAGGCCAAGACGAGGAAAGACGGGAAGCCCGCATACTGGAGATGCTCTAGCCGAGACCAAAATATATGGAGGCCCTCCAAACAAGACAACAAAAACACCGAGGCGCCAAGGCCATGCAGCACACCGCGGGCTTCCTCTCGAGGAAGGCCACCCTGGAGGGAACCACCGCCCCCGGGGCCATAGTCTTGGGGCCCACTAGAGTATCGCCTGGAGCCTATGTTGACACAGGCGTTGTAGTGGGTTACCCTGTTAGAGCGAGCCTCCGGAGCCTCCTCTCCACAAGGCCCCCGGGCAGCCTTGCATGGGAGGAGCTAGACGAGCTTAGCAGGGGCTCCCAGGTGGGAGAGGGGGTCATACTCCGGTCAGGCACCGTTGTATACGAGTCCGTCGTACTGGGGAAGGGCGTTGAAACAGGCCACGGGGTCCTGATAAGGGAGGAGACCCGCATAGGCGAGGGAAGCCTAGTGGGCACGGGTACCATAATAGACGGTCACGTGACCATAGGCCGGAGGGTAAAGATAGAGAGCGGGGTCTACATCCCCCCCAACACTACTATCGGGGACAACGTCTTCCTCGGCCCCCGCGCAGTCCTCACCAACGACCGCTACCCCCCCTCCAAGAGGCTGCAAGGCCCCACCATAGAAGACGGTGCAGTAATAGGCGCCAACGCCGTCATCCTCCCCGGCGTCAAAATAGGGAGAGAAGCCATAGTAGCAGCGGGAAGCGTCGTTACGAGAGACGTGCCCCCCCAGACTCTTGTCGCGGGAAACCCCGCCAAACCCAGGTCCACGAGAAACAAATACGAGGAGAAAAGAAAAAAATGGGAAAAAGGTATGAAACCTACATATTGACGCAAGTAGTATGATATTTACTCTTTACCGCCCCACTAGCATTAGCTAGGAATCGTCGCCGTAAATACTATTGGTAACGCGGTCACATTTTGACCCGTCTGCGGGTCCCAGAATACCTCTGTCTGAGGTGTCATGTTGTAGATGTTTTCAATATTTGAAACATATACCGTACCTATTGTAGAGTTTACATTGTAGTAGTATTTGCAATGTCTTTTCACGTATAGCATGTTCCCGGAGTTGTCTATGTAGCCATTATTGTTATAGTCAACGGTAATGTTAAGAGCGTCTCTTATTGCAGGAAGTCCACTAGTGTTATATAGTAAAGCATGGAGATAAGCGCCATGACCTGAAAAGACTTCAAACCTAACAGTGTTGTTTGCAAACACCGTGAATCTTAACCCGTGGGTGATATAACTAGCAACATACCCGTTCCAACCGATACCCTGCCAAGTCCATGCCATTTCGTAGGTTGGGTTTACTTTCCAGAGATCGTCTACTAGAATTATTGAGTCGAACACAACCTTATTAGGATCATTTTCTACAGGTTTGACGTGAATGACAAAGGACCTGCGTTCCGTATTATTTTGTATAGTTGGTACTTTTACATATGTGGGAATCACTGTAATGTCATAGGTCGTGGTTCCTTGATTAGGCGAGATGAACATTATTGCAGGTCCCAGAGCTTGGCGTTCGTACAATGTCATGTTCTGGAGGTCTAATATGTAGGTGCTTGGGTCTCCGCTGAAGACTCTGGCGAAGCCGCTCGTAGTATTGAGGGTGGGCGAGTTGAGAAGGTCAGTGAGGTCGTCGTTGTTGCTGGTGGACTCGTAGAACGTGTATTCTCCCGTTAATGTGTTAAGGTAGAACCAGTGTATCTTAGTGTAATTTATGTGCTTATTCAGTGAATTGATGCAGTTAACGGCCTCGTCCATAATGAAGCCTATTGTGTAGTATGGCTTTGCCTTTGAGGATGCTTGGTAGAGAACTTCAGTTTTTACTGGGGCGCCGTTCGTTGTGGGTTGTGAAGTTTTTCCCGATACTACTAGTATTACCTGTTTCTCGTTGGTTTTGTTGAGTATGGGGGCGAGAAGGGGTGTGGGTAGGGTAATTGTTGCCACCTGTCCTCGGTCTATTTCTCGGGGTGGTATGGGTATGGAGCCTAGTAGTTGTCCTCGGGGGGTGTATACGTATACTGTGTCTATGGTTGAGCCTTTTCCTAGGCCTCGTATGTGCAGTTGTATGTAGGTGCCTTTAATCTCTATTTCTTCTACCAGGGCTATGCCTGAGAGCTTTTCTGCAGCTTCCCCCCCCCCACTAGCTCGCTTGTGTGGTCGGTGTAGATGTACACGGCGACGCCGCCTGCGACGGCTACTAGTACAAGTAGAAGTGCGGAGGCGGGGGCACTTATTGTACGTGTTTTCTCCATGGGCGTCACCCTCTTCTCGACATAACTCGACATATACTTTGTTGTACTTGTCTGTATTTTTAAAGGAAACGCTTCATGGAACTTTCTGTTCCCGGTAGCGTTTTTTAACATAAGTACATATTTTGTAGTTATTATAGTTTAGATTCGATCAGAACCCGATAGGAGCGCTTAAACTTGTTATAAACTTATAAACAAATATAGCTGCAAATGCATAGTACCATACGCGAATAGACGGAACCTAATTGGCTGTTCCTTTTTATCACACTATTTAAACGGGGGTAAAGCCCGAAATCTTTCATGTGAATATGGTTTTTATATACAGCGGGAAGCGTCGTTACGAGAGACGTGCCCCCCCAGACTCTTGTCGCGGGAAACCCCGCCAAACCCAGGTCCACGAGAAACAAATACGAGGAGAAAAGAAAAAATGGGAAGAAGGTAGAAACCCCACTTAATCAGAATACACTATAACATCTCCTTCGGCTTCATTAGAATTAGCTTGGAATAGTTGACGTAAATACTATTGGTAATGCATTCACAGTATTGTTTGTCTGCGGGTCCCAGAACACCTGACTCTGGGGAGATACGTTGAATATGTTCTCGACATTTACGAGATACACCGTGCCAACAGCAGTATCGTTGTTGAAGTAGTATTTGCAGTGCTTCTTAACATAAAGCATGTTCCCAGAGCTGTCAACATAGCTATTATTATTATACGTTTCAGTAACATTTAGTGCATACCTAACTTCAGGAAGACCGCTTGTGTTGTAAAGCACAGCGTGGAGGAAAGAGCCACTTCCCGCAAAGACCTCAAACCTAACGGTATTGTTATTAAAAACTGTGAACCTAAATCCATGGTCAATGAAATTGTCAATATAACCATTCCAACCAAGTCCGAAACTGGTCCATAATGGATTGTAGTATAAGTAGGACCTCCAGAGATCTTCTATCAAGATAATTGAGTCAAACACGACCTTGTTTGGGTCACTCTCTATTGGCTCTACATGTACTATAAAAGATTCTCTTCCCGTGTTGTTTTGATGTGTTGGTTTAGTTATGTATGTGGGTATTACTGTTATGTCGTAGGGTGTAGTGCCCTGGTTGGGAGAGATGAATATTACAACTGGTCCAAGGGCATGACGTTCATTTACTGACATACCTTGGAGGTCTAATATGTAGGTGCTTGGGTCTCCGCTGAAGACTCTGGCGAAGCCGCTCGTAGTATTGAGGGTGGGCGAGTTTAAGAGGTCGGTAAGATTGTCGTTGTTGCTGGTGGACTCGTAGAACGTGTATTCTCCCGTTAATGTATTAAAGTAGAACCAATGTATTTTGGTGTAGTTTATGTGCTTATTCAGTGAATTGATGCAGTTGACGGCCTCGTCTATTATAAAGCCTATAGTGTAATAGGGTTTTGCCTGACTCGATGCCTGGTAAAGCACATCAGTCTTCACAGGCGTCCCGCTCGTTGTAGGTTGCGAGGTTTTCCCCGATACTACTAGTATTACCTGTTTCTCGTTGGTTTTGTTGAGTATGGGGGCGAGAAGGGGTGTGGGTAGGGTTATTGTTGCTACTTGTCCCTTCCCTATGGCCTTTGGGGGTATTGTTATGGCTCCTAGTAGCTCGCCTTTGGGTGTGTACACGTATACGGTGTCCACCGTGGTACCACTGCCTAGTCCCCTCACGTGGAGTTGTATGTAGGCTCCCTTTACCTCAACCTCTTCCACTAGTGCTACTCCTGAGAGTTTTTGGGTTGCATCGCTTTTTTCAACGAGACTGCCAGTGCCTTGGGTGTAGACGTAAATGAAGGCGCCACCCACAACCGCTACGAGTACTAACATGATTGCCGTTGCGGGTCCGCTTATTGCCTTGCTCAATTCTTGCTCACCTGATTGAATTAGTTATACTAATTTTGTGCATCTTTCGAATTTTTTGCAAATTTCTATACAATGTTATAATAAAGTCTGTACTATCCTTTTGTAAGCTCATGATACATTCTTGCTTAAATTTAATATATACTATATCTGTATTGTAAAAATGATATAAACATTATAAATCACCCAACCCAACGCCCCCGACTCATCATATCCAGCAATGTAGGCTTAAAACGACCTGTATTCCATAGATACGGTATCCTCCTACAATGGCAGGAGAACAGAGCCGGAGAAGAAGGTCCTACTTACACTCTTATAGGCCCTCTTTTATAATATAGGGTTTGATAGTAGTAATACAGTAATACAGTGTGTGTCTGGTAATTGTTAGAGCGATTAGTGAAAAGGGGACGCCTATATGACGGGGAGCGGAGCAGGTGGGTCTAAGGAACTAGTGAGGGAGATTATAAGGGCGGTTGAGGAGGATAGAGAGCTAAGATACTTGCTTATGGGTGCTCTTGGTTTTCAGGAGCTGTTGGACAGGTTTGCCCGGCTCGAGGAAAGGCAGTTAAGGCTGGAGGAAAGGCAGCAGAGGCTGGAGGAGAGGCAACAGGTTCTTGAGGAGAAGTTTGCAGAGCTTGAGGAGAGGTTCGCTGGGTTAGAGGAACGTGTAACTAGGCTGGAGGAGAGGTTCGCAGACCTGGAGGAGAGGGTTATGAGGCTGGAGGAGCGTGTGCTGAGGGTTGAAGAGGAGCTCAGGAACCTTAACAGGATGATGACGGCCGTGCTCCACAGGTTCGGTATGCTTAGTGAGAGCGGTTTTAGAGAGGCTATGAGGTACGTGGTGGAGGAGGTGTTCGGCGTGGCCGAGGTCACCCGGTGGGTGGAGAGGGACGATGAGGGCCTGGTTTATGGGAGGCCCTCTGTGGTGGAGGTGGACATGCTGGTTAAGGATAATGTGCATGTCCTCCTCAAGGTAAAGTCCAGAGTCTCAAAATCAGACATCTCGGAGCTCTATAGGATAGGCCAGCTCTACGAAAAGAAGACGGGGGTGAGGCCCAGGCTGGCCATCGTGGGCGGGTTCGTTGATGAGGGGGCCCTGGAGCTGGCCCGGGAACTGGGGGTTGAGGTCTACCCTGTCGTGGAGGCTAGGGTCGCGTTACCCTAGCTCGACTCTCGTGACCTGGGATTCTCCAGGGTAGGCGGTTAGCAGGTATAGGTCCCCCTGCCAGAAGTAGTAGAGGGTGAAGCCCGGCTGCTCGAGGAAGGGCAGGAGGGGGAAGAGCAGGGGCAGGGCAATGGCAACCGCGCCGGGGGAGACCCTCTGGCCCAGGGGTGCCTCTACGAGAGGCTGGGGCTCGCCGCCTGCTTGTGAAAGGTAGAGGGTCTTGCCCCTCCTCAGGTAGAGGCGGTCGCCCTCCGCGTGGAGGTCGGTGTAGTCCACCAGCTGGGTGCTCCACGCCACGCTTCCCTGGGGGTTTATTCTCACGGCTACGAGGGGGCTGACCTCGGCCCTAAAGGTCTGGGGCCCCCGGGTTAGGGTCACTACACGGGGCTCGAGGGAGTACACGAGGGTGG
>JALWDA010000214.1 GCA_027014955.1 Desulfurococcales archaeon
GCCTCCCCCGAGTCCCCTGCGGTAGACCATCGCCTCCCGGGGCGTGTCACGGGGGAGGGGGAAAGCTAAAACCAGGTCCCCATCACCCTCTGTTGCTGGCAGGTCCTTCAGACTATGGACAGCGATATCCGCTTCCCCGTCTAGCAGTTTCCTGTTGACCTCTCTCGAGAAGAGACCCACTCCCCCCAGCTCGTGGAGGGGCTTGTCCCTCTCCCTGTCGCCCCGGGTGGTCACGGGGACCAGGGTGAACCTCGCCTGGGGGAGTATTGTCTTGAGCCTCTCTACCACCAGCTTTGTCTGGGCCAGGCTGAGAGGGCTCCTTCTTGTGGCAACCCTGACCTCAGTGACGCTCATGTTTACCCACCTAGGGATTCTGCGAAGGCGCGTAGGGTCTCACTCAACAGTGCATCGCCGTGGTCATAGTGGGCGGAGCTGGTGAACCACACCTCACGCTGGCTGGGGGGCACCAGGATTCCCCGTGCAAGCATCCTCTCGTGGAGGAGCCCGTAGGCCATCTCGTTAAAGGCACCCATGCCGCCTCCGGGCGTTTTGGGCGGCCGGGGGGAGAAGTAGAGTTGGAGCATGCTGGAGAGCCTCTGGACACTCCACTCCAGACCCCTCTCACTAATTATGCCCCCAAGACCCCGCTCAAGCTCCTCGGCGAAACGGTTGGCCTTCTCGAGGGCTCCCTGCTCTAGGGCCTCAAGGGTCGCCAGGCCCGCGGCCATTGTCAGGGGGTTCGCGTTGAAGGTTCCCGCATTGAACACCCTCCCCGAGGGTGCCAGATGCTCCATTATATCCCTCGGGGCAACAACCGCTCCAATGGGGAGGCCTCCTCCAACCACCTTGCCCAAGACCACGATGTCGGGCTCCACCCCGTAAAATTCACGCGCCCCTCCCAGGGCGAGCCTGAAGCCCGTCACCACCTCGTCGAAGACGAGAAGCGCTCCATGCTCACGCGTAAGCTTCCTGAGCTCCTGTAGGAAGGCCCTCTCCGCGGGTATTAGGCCATGGTTCGCCATGACAGGCTCTAGTATGACCCCGGCTATGTCCTCCCCCCTCTCCTCGAAGACCAGTCTTGCACGGTCAACATCGTTGAAGGGGGCCACTATGGTGAGACGGGTGCACTCGGGAACCACCCCCAGGCTCGTGGGACGGGGCCCGCCCTCACCCTCCTCAACCAGGGTGTAGTCGTTCGAGCCGTGGTAGGAGCCCCCGAACTTGACTATCAGCCTACGCCCCGTCACACCCCGGGCAAGCCTGAGGGCCGTGAGGGTTGCCTCCGTGCCCGAGTTCACGAACCGCACCATGCCCCCGGGCATGACGTGGCCGAGGATCTTCTCCGCGAGGAGAACCTCCAGCTCACCCAGGGACCCATGTAGCCAGCCTCTCGACACTTGTTTCAGAATAGCCTCCGCCACGCTGGGGTGGACGTGCCCCAGGATTAGGGGCCCGTATCCTAGTATGTAGTCTACTAGTCTCCTTCCATCGACCGTATGTAGGTAGGGGCCCTCCCCCCTATCAATCACGAGCGGGCGGGGCCTTACGCGTGCCCGTATGGGGCTGTTGACTCCCCCGGGGAAGACGCTCCGGGCCCTCTCCAGTATGTCGTCTTCTCCTGCCATCCTCTTTCAACCACCGTTCTCCTTTACCACGCGTGCGGCTTCCCGGGCCCAGTAGGTTATGATGAGGTCCGCCCCCGCCCTCGCTATGGAGGTGAGGACCTCCATGTGGAGCCTGATCCTATCAGCCATGCCCTTCTCGGCGAGGGCCTCGACCATCAGGTACTCCCCGCTAACACTGTAGGCGGCGAGGGGGTAGTGGGGGAGGCTCTCCTTTAGAAGATATATCACGTCGAGGTAGGCGAGGGCGGGCTTGACCATCAGTATGTCGGCTCCCTCCCCTATGTCTAGGAGGGCCTCCTTGAGGGCCTCGCCCCTGTTCCGGGGGTCCATCTGGTAGGTAGAGCGGTCGCCGAACCGTGGGCTGCTGTCGACTGCCTCCCGGAAGGGGCCGTAGAAGGCGCTGGCGTACTTCACGCTGTAGCTCATGATGGCCACGTCGCTGAAGCCACTGTCGTCGAGGGCCCTCCTGATGGCACCCACCTGGCCGTCCATCATGCCCGAAGGCGCGATGACATCACTACCCGCCTCGGCCTGTGCCACGGCTATCCGCGTGTAGAGGCCCAGGGTCTCATCATTGTCAATAACAATACCCCTCTGGGGGTGTTGGCGGGGTACGCCACAGTGGCCGTGGTCCGTGTATCCGCAGAGGCAGAGGTCTGTCACGAGCAGGGGCTCCTCCCCCAGCTCCCTCCTCACATAGCGGAGGCTCCTCTGCACCACCCCGTTCACGTCATATGCTGGGTCGCCAAGCCGGGTCTTGCGCTGGGGGGTGCCGAACACGAGGAAGGTCTTAACACCATCGTCCATCGCGGAGGCAATGTACTCTACGAGCTCGGGCGACTCCGGGCCATACGCGCTGAGGCCGGGCAGAGAGCCCAGAGGCCTGGGCCTGGAGAGCTCCTCTCTTATGAAAACCGGCTGCACGAGCTTCTCCACGTGGAAACGGGCTTCTGCAACCAAATCTCTCAGCACGGGGTGCCCCCGGAGCCTCCGGGGCCTCAGCTCGGGGAAGGACGCAGGGTTCTCCCACAGCCAGAGCCGGGCGTGCATCCTAGTACCCCCCTGCTTGGCGGAGCCTCTTCTCCACAGCCTCTAGGGGGTTGGCCCCCAGGGCGGTGTCTCTCAGGGCCATTATGAGGGGGTGGAGGAGCCTCCTCGTGTAGGAGTCTAGGGCCCTGTAGAGGAGCTCCTCGTCAATGCCCCTCCTGGCGTGCCTCAGCGTTTCCAGAACCTCTTCTCTGCGCAGCCTCTCCGCGTACTTCATGAGGAGCGCGATGCTCGCGTCGGCCTCCGAGGAGTACAGTCTCTGTAGGAGTCTCTCCAGCTCCTCCTCGACGATGGATTCCGCCTTCTCGACCTGGTGGGCCCTCTCTGAGAGCCTTTGGCTTGCAAGGGTCTCCAAGTCCTTCATGGTAAAGACTCTGATATTCCCCGGGAGTGGGCGGTGCGCCAAGTTGGGTGTCTCGTGGTCAACCAGGCTAACGATGACCTTGGGAAAGCCGCTTTCCCCTAACGCTAAGGCGTCGAGTAGGGGGACCAGGCCCCACCTCTTACTAGCAATTACTATGGCCTCAGCCCCAACTAGCAGCCCCACTAGCTCGTCCCAGCTTGGCTCGCCGGAGAAGCGCTTTACAACGACCTCCGCG
The DNA here is from genome assembly GCA_027014955.1 of Desulfurococcales archaeon. Lineage (GTDB taxonomy): Archaea > Thermoproteota > Thermoprotei_A > Sulfolobales > Fervidicoccaceae > JALTXS01. The sequence continues at coordinate 3,272 of JALWDA010000214.1, forward strand.
GGGCAAGATGCGTCAGTATAGGGAACCACCGGTGCACCCGTTATCACATGTACACGTGCCGGGACCCTAGAGCTGCAAACACTCGCCAAGAAAGACATGGCCGCATCACCGGCCCCCAAGACAGCAACGCTCCCCTGGGTCTCCCCCAGCTCACTGCGTATGACCTCCCAGGCCAATCGGGGGTAGCCTACCCTGCCCCGGCTGAGGCCTGTCTCTCTCCGCACCCGCTTCCCAACCCTTATCGCCTGCGTGAAGAGCCAGTATAGCATGCTCCGCCTGGAAACAAGGCCTAGGCGGGCGTACTTGTCCAGGGCCCTCCTCACCTGGCCCAGGACCTCGTGGTCCCCCAAGATGGCGGACTCGAGGCCTGAGGCCACTCTGAAAAGATGCCGGGCGACCCCTAAGCCTGATAGATAGAGGGGCTTTTGGCCAGTGTGTTTCTCGAGGAGCTCAATTGCCTGGGCGAGGCTCTCCTGGGGCTGGGGAGTTTCCAGGTAGGCTTCGAAACGGTTGCAGGTGGAGAGAACCACGAGGCCCCTTGTGTGGGGGGCCAGCTTCTCGGCTATAGTATGCTCATCGCGCCCTATCTCTAGGACCATTTGTGTGGGGTGGGTCTTGTGGCTGTAGCCTATCATTATGAGGCTGCCCAGTCTCGCGTGGTGGCTCGGCTGCTTTTCCAAGGGGGCTCCTCTCCGCTGGATGTTTTTCATACTTTGGCTTTTATTTGTTGGCAAATATTTTGAATATCATGGAAGTTCCTGTATCTACTTAGCAAGTGTTTCTTACTATTGTGTAAATTTTCCATATACTTGAATGTGTTTGAACCTATTCGTGAATATACGCATATTTACGACCACACGTGTAAATACAAGGCTATGTATCATCATAAAAACCCGAAGTAACACATGGGAGCCGGGGGGGAGAAGATGACGCCCCAGCTCCTCATCGTCCACCACAAGCCCGGCCGCGATGAAGGATACCAGATAGCGGAAGCCCACGCACGGAGCCTCGCGAAGATGCTCGGCCTCCCCGTCACCCCCCTGACCATAGAGGAGTTCCTGAGAACAAAGCAAGCACCCAAGGAAGCAAGGGTGGTAGCATACCTTCTCCTACGCGGCGACCACTACGATGAGGTCCTCGAGAAGACCAGGGAGCTCGGCCTCCCCTTCCTAGGAGCAATACCCCTGAGCCTAACAGCACGGGCCCTCTGCAGGTGGGCCCACGAGCGGGGCTGCGGGGGGAGGGTCAGGGTCCTCTACTACCCAGCGCGCCGCAATGTGGAGCGGCAGAAGGATGACCTAATGGAGCTGGCCCGCCTCGTTAGAGAAGAGTGTGGGGCAGAGGTGGTTTTTGAGAGGGCGTCCCATGGTAAGGGAAGAAATAGTGACGCCCTGGGTGGGGGTATTTCAGGGCTCGGGGACTGTGTTGTGACCCTCGCCCTCTTCCCGGTAGCGAGGGGGGAGGGTTTCCTGCTTAGGTTTGTGGAAAAAGAACTCGTGGAGTGGCTTCGGGGGAGGCTGGGTTTACTTGACGGCGTTGATGAGGCTTATCAGGTAGAGGAACATGCCCAGCACCAGGACGCCGCTGAAGACCAGCCTCACGTTGGCGGCTCTCCTCATCTCGGGGGGCAGTAGGCGGTTGTTTATCATTATGGTTATGGGCATGCTGATAACCTGCTGTATGAGCCCCAGTATCGCGCCCAGCTTGAGCAGCGTCAGAGGGGTCTGCTGGAACTTGCCGCTGAGTATCACCGTAAGGCCCACGGCCGCGAAGGCTAGGAGGGCTATCGTGTAGGTCTTCTTGATCCCCAGGCTCCTCACCCTCCCGCTGTACACGTATAGCGTGTCGACCCAGGTCCTCGCCATGGCGTCTAGGAGGCCTATCTGGGTGCTCCACAGGGCGAAGACCGCCACTATGAGGTACATGACCACGCCCGCGTTGCCCATGAAGTACTCGAAGAACTTGCTCTGCACAATCACCGCTCCTATGCGGGCGAGCTGCTTGTCGGTTATCTCCCCCGCAACGTAGGCGGGGTGCAGGAGCGTCGCCGCCAGGTAGGTGAAGATGAAGAGGCTCAGTATGCTGGGTATGAGGAAGAAGTACAGGGCGTCCTTCTCCATCAGCCTAATCCACCTCGTCAGCCTCCCCTCCTTGACGTCGCCCTCCTCGGGCAGGTAGCCCTTCTCGGCAACGGTGACCTCCTTGCCCGTGAGCCCGGGTATCCTGCCCACGTGGGCCGCCATGCCGAAGCCCCTGTCCCTCACCAGGAGGCTGTAGAACGCGTTACCCATGGCCCCCAGCCCCGCCCAGGCTATGGCGCTGGCGAGGAGGGGGAAGTCAACGTTCTCCGGCACACTGCCCACGCTGAGGTAGCCCTTGAGCACAGGCCCCAGGCTCCCCGGCTCGTTTGCGACCACCGCTATGAAGGCTATTATGAGCCCCGCGTTGAAGACCAGGAGGCTTATGCTGCTCGCGAGGAAGAGGCCCTGGAACACGTACCTGGGAACCAGCAGCGCCGTTATGCTTACCAGGTAGACTATCAGGCCCCACGCCCTGAGGTCCAGGGGGCTCTCGGGGCCGCCGGTGAGGACCCAGAAGCCCGCCGCCGCGGCGACGCTCCATCCCGGCCATATCAGGCTAATGGTCATCACCGTGAGCCACAGGCCCGGCCACAGTCCCCGGCCTGGGAGGCGGCCCGTAGCCTGTATCCACCCCTCGCCCGTCACCACCGTCCACCGAGTGGACTCTATGAGCCAGACGAACTGCACTATCAGCGCTATGGGTATGAGCCACAGTAGCCCCGGGCCGGTCTTGGTGACGAGCACGGGCCAGAATATCAGCTCACCCGCGCCTATTGCCATAGCCGCCATTATGACACCGGGTCCCGCGATGCTCCTTATGCTAGAAGGCGGCTTGGGCAGGGGCTTTCTTCCCTTGAAGCTGAGGTCGTAGGAGAGTATTTTCTTTAGAAGGGACCTCTCCTGGCTCTCCTGGGGCGTCTCCTCCCCTACATTGTCCTCCATTGGCGCAACAAGACCACCCCACACAAGGACACTGCAGTGGGACTCACTAAACCAATCATATTGTATTAAAAACATTACGCCCCACAGAGAACCTGTAAGCCCACCACCTAAAACAACACCCACACACCCCTGTGGGACACATCCCAAGGTTTAAATGTAAACAGACTAGAATCGAAGGGAAGTATAAACGCATATAGATCAGCGAGACCAGTGGGATGCAGTTCTTTTAGGTCCGATTCACAAGAATATGTCGGAGGTCTCTAGGGCTCCCTCCACCTGCTCCTCCTCATGGCGACCCAGGTGAAGAGCAGGGCCTCTGCCAGGAGGAGGGCCCATATTAGGG
>JALWDA010000215.1 GCA_027014955.1 Desulfurococcales archaeon
CCCTGAGACCATAGCCGTCCTTTGTCTCAACATTGAATATGCCCTGTATCTTACTGCTCTTTCTTCTTGTTAGGACCTTGATGTAGTCTCGCGCGAGTTCGTGTCCCTTGAACCTCGTCTTAGCTACATTACCGTCGACCTCGATTACCTGGAACCTTAGCTTTATGTGGACCTGCATGTAGTCGCCTGTTATGTCGTATAGGGTAGTCTCAATGACCCTTCCTATAAGCTTGTTAGGATCATCGGCAGGAGTTGTCCCAACGGGGGCTTCTCCAAATACGGGTGGTGCCACAATCGTGTACCATCTCTTTAGCTTCCACTTATCCCTGACGTCGCGTCTCCTTGACATTTTTACCACTCTCTTCTTACCGTATCCTCACTCGGCCTTTAGCGCCTTATAATAATTACCACGGGCCTAATCTTCTTCTCCAAGTAGCACTCTTTCCACGGTTTCAAGGCTCTCGAGGAGGTCATCTATGGTGTTCCTCAGACTCTTTAATGATTTTTCGTCAGCCTCCACGCTATAGACCAGTTTGTTGCTTTTAAGTTGCTCAGTAAACCTTATCCCCGGTGGGAATCCTCTATTGTCGGGCTTTAAAGACTTGTATAAGGATTCGACAATCTTCCCATCATCCGAGCCGACTTCTATCCAAACCGTTATCTTCATTAAACATCCCCCGGCGGACGAATAGCTATCAGTGTATGGTCTATCTGGGTAAACTTACTTGGTGGTATGCTAGACCTGTGCTTCCAGGCTTCATACTTGTTGGTTACAATAACACCGTCGTCTTCCCCTGCTAGCAACTGCGCCTGGTCCAAGTAACCAAGGAATTCCAAGGCTGACGAAACATAACTAAATGGAAACATATCAGGTCCCCGGGGGAGGTCCTCTATTACTACTATATTACCCTTGTATACAAGGCTCTTTCTCTCCAATATATCCTCCACCATATCTGCTATAAGGTTGAGCGAGTAGTAGTATTCCTCTAGAAGAACCTTGATTGTATTGCGTGCCATACAGTCTAATATGGTTCCTAGGCCAAGTTCAGCAAGTATGGCCAAGGACGCAGCAATCTCTCTAAGGTCTATCCTCCTCCCCTGAACCCTGACTATTGGCAGGTATGACACCAGAGAGTTAGAAGCTACTATCTTTTTGGCTTTCTTGTTAATGTTCTTCAGGACCTCCTCGACAAGCCTCTTGCCCTCCTCACTCGTTATTTCAGTCAGGCTCTTCCCGCTACTGATACCCGTGTTCTCCAACATTTTCAGAACATCGCCAGAACTCACCCCGGTCATGTTGGGCAAGTAGGGAACCGAAGTAGCGTATAACGAGTCCGCAACATCGTAGCCTTCACTAGCGAAAAAGGCAAGGAACTTCCCCCACAATTCTACGCTTTGGGACGAGTGCTCGTTAAACTTGTCCAGCCTGCCAGGGTCCCTAAAGAGCTTATCAGCGGAAATAGTTGACGCTGCAAGCAGGCTCCGGTGTACATCTCCCAATATACTTATTCCTTCCACTAAGAGAAGCATGGAGACCGATACTGGTATACCAGGTTTAGCCACTAACGCTTCCCCATTAATTCTCAATGTTATGCTATCTGGCTCCGGCTTGGTTTTGTTAAAGCCCACCAGGAGATGGGGTACATTGTCCTTCAAATAGGGGGAGTTATACGATAGCTCGATCTGGGACTCTATACTCTTCTCGGCTAAGACTGATTGGAGAACAAGTGAAGAAACATAGTGGTCAAACGAGGGTATAGATGTTAAATTTAACTCTCCATACTTGCTGAGAAGCTGAGATAACTTGTTGCCTATGACTCCAAGCTGTGACTCGACGAGTCCTACAGTCGTGACACCCCAGCCTCCTTAAAACCTATTACGATCGAAGGAATCTGTGTTTTTGTAATATTACAAGCCATTCCTAATACACTTTTGTGCAGTTATTACTTTCTCTGTGAATGTATTTGGACAACCTATGGATAGAGCAATCCGTAGACGACTTCAGATGGGAGGATGGATGCGATAAACAACTATCTGTGTCTGGGGTTTCTGGATAGCATGGGAAACAGTAGTTACGAGTTAAATGAAGGTAATGGTTATTAAGCTAAATCACGTCTGGAGTATAAGGTTTACTGCAGGTCATCCTTGTGATACTTCCTAAGGACCTCCTCGGGAGCTATTAGGCGAGCTCCACGGCTGGCCTCATGGCGTTTCTTCAGCATCCTTTCTTTGAGCTTCTTTTTGAACTTGTGCTTAATGGTGCCTTTTAGACCACGCGATTTCCTAAGGCCCCTCATCTTCTTGCCAGCACTAGTTAGACCTCTAAATACCCTTCCCTTGTGCACCTTTCTTGTAATCCATTTCAACTCGAGGTCACTCTTAATCGCAGGGTGATGGGGGTCAACAAGTATTACTTCGAACCACTTATAATTGCCATCTTCCCCAACATAGTAGCTGTTCAGTACTTCTAGGTTAGGATATTTCCTAGCAGCCCTCTCTTCGGCTATGAGTCTCAGGCTTTTTGCTGGACTGTACCCGTAGACGCCCATCCTCTTGGGTCTCCTGCCTTTGTTGGGTCTCTCCTTCCTCATACCTCCCTTTCTCACCCTCACTCTGACGACTATAACTCCCTGCTTGGCCTTGTACCCGAGACTCCTGGCCCGGTCTAGTCGTGTTGGGCGATCAACCCTTACTACTGCCGGCTCTCTCCTCCATTTTATTAGCCTCTGCTTCATTAGTTCCTTGTGCTCGCCTTCATACGGGCGCTTCCAGGCTTCTGCAATGTAGTGGTACATTGAGCTGGCCAAGGTAATTCACCGTAGTGGCACTTCTTATACTATCATGTGACTGTTCATTGGTAAGCATGTGGGGGCATTATTAATGTTAGTGTCGCTGAACTGTTTGGAGGAAATTATTATAATCCTTGTCAAGGTGGATACTTATGGGTTGGTCGAGATTTTGGGAATAGGTGGACGACCTTGCAGGCGGCTAGGAAAATAATTGACATAGGCGATGACATGACGGCGGAAATAGTTGAGGAAAAGGACAATAGGGTAGTGGGTAGGAGAGAGTATGTGATTAAGGTATACCACGTGGGAAAAGGCACACCCTCTATACCAGATGTGAGAGTTAAGCTTGCGGAGAAGCTCGGTGTTGAGTACAAGAGGTTGTTTATAAGGAAGCTGGAAACGGAATATGGTATAGGCGTATCCAATGCCATTGTTAATGTATATGATACTGTTGATAAGGCCCTGTTGTTCGAACCTAAGTATGTTATTGAGAGGAACAAGACGCTGGAGGAAGAGATAGAAGAGGCGGAGAAGAGCGGATAGGGTGGGAGGAATGGCCCACGTACACAAATTATACGAGTACGATTACAGCACTGGTACTATAAAGCTCAAAAATAAAAAGTGCCCCAGGTGCGGCAGTATAATGGCGTATCACAAAAAACCTGTTCCAAGGTGGCACTGTGGAGCATGTGGCTACACAGAGTTCTTAGAGACAAGGAAGTAACGGTTCTTGGAATAGAGTCGACAGCCCATACTATAGGAGTAGGTATAGCCCGTAATAGGCCTCCCTATATTCTCGCTAACCAGTACAAGAGATATACTCCAGTCATGGGGGGCATCCACCCCCGGGAAGCTTCTAGGTTTATCGCAGAGAACGCCCCATCAGTAATAAGCGCTGCCCTGAAGGAAGCTGGCATCACTATGAATGATATAGACGCTATAGCCGTGGCCCTAGGCCCTGGACTGGGGCCCTGCCTCAGGGTGGGTGCTACAGTAGCTCGTGCTCTTTCAGCATACTACGAGAAACCACTAGTCCCTGTAAACCATGCAATTGCACATATAGAGATTGGTAACCTTCTCTCCGGCTTCGAGGACCCGCTAGTGATATACGTATCGGGTGGAAACACCAGTATAATAGCCTACAAGGATGGGAGGTACCGCGTATTTGGAGAAACGCTCGACATAGCATTAGGTAATCTAAGGGACGTATTTGCGAGGGAGGCGGGCCTGGCACCACCCTATATATCCCAAGGTGAACACGTGGTCGACCTGTGTGCACTCAGGTCTAGGGAGAAAAAGCTTCTCGAACTACCCTACATAGTAAAGGGTCAGGATGTGTCCTACTCGGGCCTTCTAACAGCCGCACTTAATGCACTCAAACAGGGTGCAAAGCTAGAGGATGTATGTTACAGCCTTGTTGAGATAAGCTTCTCAATGATACTCGAAGTCGCGGAGAGGGGGCTAGCCCACACTAGGAAAAAACAAGTACTCCTCACAGGTGGAGTATCTGCAAGCAGTATTCTAGATAAAAAAACAAAGCTAATGGCGGAGGCCAGAGGGGCTTCCTTCTACAATGTCCCCCGTAAATATGCTGGAGACAATGGAGCAATGATAGCATGGGCAGGGGTTCTCGCCTATCTCAACAACATAGTAATGGAACCCTCGGAGGCCGTGATTAACCAGCGTTGGAGACCCGATGAGGTGGAGGTGCCTTGGAGAAGCCAAAATGGCCGTTCGAACTAAAACCGCTTTCATGGGGGGCTGAGTCGAATCTTTACCTTACCGACTACTTGGGAATAAAAGCTGTCCTGAAGCACAGGTTTCCCAAGAAATACATGGACCCCAGGCTCACCCGTAGGCTTATTAAGACGAGGACAATACGCGAGGCCTCATTGTTGATAGAGGCTAGAATGGCAGGCGTCCACGTCCCCCTCCCCCTCTACATTGATAGTGAAAACGGGATACTTGTGGTCAAATATGTTGAAGGCCGCCTTCTCAGGGACGTCATTGACGAGGAACCTGATAGCGTAGGAGCCCTTGCCTGTACAATGGGCGAGATGGTTAAGAGGCTTCATAATACCGATATAATACATGGGGATTTGACTACATCTAACTTTATAAGAAGCAAGCACCAGGGCTACATTTACCTCTTGGACTTTGGACTGGCTTTCAAAAGCAGAAGGCCGGAGGATAAGGCGACTGATATAAGGGTTCTAGAACGAGCAGTCGTCAGCACACATCCAATGCTGAGGGAGGTCATCATGGAGAAGTTCATTGAATGTTATACCCAGGGCCTAAGGGACCTTGACAGTATTATGGCAAGATATAGGAAACTATCCCTTATGGGAAGGTATGTGGCCGAGAGGAGGAAAAGTCTTGGAGCCCAACAGGGTTAGGCCGACCGGAAAAACTTTGACACTATACTTTGTGACAGGTAATAGGAACAAGTATGAAGAAGCCCGGGAAGTAATGGAAAGAGAACTCCCACCGGGAACGCTGGAGTTTCATCCCATAGAGGTCGAGAAGCTCGAAATACAATCTGAGAGACTCGATAAGATAGCCCTTTTTGCGGCGAGGCATGCCTATAGCATCGTGAGGCACCCTCTTTTAGTCGAGGACTCGGGCCTCTTCGTCAAGGCGCTGAGAGGCTTCCCTGGACCCTATAGTAGCTATGTATTCGAGAAACTCGGTCCATCCGGCATACTAAGGCTTATGGAGAACTCTAGCGACCGTAGTGCGTACTTCGAGACTGCCATTGCGGTTATCATACCCCCCTACGAAAAAGTGTTCAAGGGAAGAGTGGAGGGTATAATAACGAGGCAAATCAGGGGAAACAAGGGATTCGGGTTCGACCCAATATTTGAACCCAGCGGGACAGGGAAAACCTTCGCTGAAATGAGTATTAGCGAGAAAAACCTGTACAGCCACAGGTCGCAGGCGTTTAAAAAGCTAGCCCAATGGCTAAAAACCCTCATTCAGGGAAGCACCCGTCATATGAGTTCCAAGTAAGGTTATTAATCCCCTCCATGTCCAAAACATTACAGGCCCCAGAGGGTGTACTAAAAGGTGCTCTGAGCATGAACAAGAAGAAAAAGAAGGGCAAATCACAAAGCACGAGACCGGCAAGAGTAGGCATACCAAAATGGGTAAAATTCGAACCCGAAGAGATAGAAGACCTTGTTGCAGAGCTCGCCAAAAAAGGCTACACACCATCAATGATAGGGATCATACTCAGGGATCAGTATGGCATACCCCTCGTAAAGCCAATAACGGGGAAAACGATAACGCAGATACTAGAAGAAAAGGGCCTGCTACAACCAATACCAGAGGATTTGTTCAACCTTATGAAGAGAGCCGTGAATCTTAGAAGACACCTTGAAGAGCATCCTAAGGATAAGAACGCCATGAAAGGCCTCCAGGAAATAGAGTCTAAAATAAGAAGGTTAGGGAAGTACTACGTAAGGGTAGGAAGACTGCCGAAAGACTGGAAGTACGACCCGGAGATGGCTCGTCTGCTCGTCTCTACAGCCTTCTAAAACAAACTTTAACCACGTCTAATCTAAAGGCAAGTTTTGCCATGGGTAGCCTAAGCAGTCCTAGTTCCACCCATCAGTTAATCAAGATACCATGCACTTTTCCTCGACTGCCAAGAAATAGAGGGGCAACCTGCAGAATAATGTGCGTGACTTGCTCTCAAACCAATCCTGACAACACATGTTAAATTCTTGCACGCATCGTTCTCGGTATTCACAATTTAGAAAAGGGTATAGGTTCAAAAACTTTGAACGGGTTCACGCAAGTTATGTAAAGTACTGAGA
>JALWDA010000216.1 GCA_027014955.1 Desulfurococcales archaeon
TCTCCCCCGCCCCCAATCACGTTCACGGAGGTGGAGGACAATGTTCCCAGCACCCGCTTTTCACGCTTACCCCCACACCAACGACCGGCGTGTCCTCCTCGTGCTTGACTACAGTGAGAAGAGTAGCCAGTTTTTACGAAACTTTATAGAGGCCAAAAAGATCCTCGAGCTCAGGAGCCTAATGAGCATCGAGTATGATTACTACACTATAGGTAAACCCATGAGCGGGCTCCACCAGAGCCCGGGCGGCGAGACTCCCCTGCTGTACGTCGATGGAGTCCTGGTTTCCCATGGAAAGGTACCCACGGTCGAGGAGCTGGTCTCCCTCCTGCTAAACCCGCGTCCCGTGGAGAACGTTGAGCGGAACCCGGAGCTTGGGATAGAGGGTAGCGAGCCCCCGTGGTTCGGCGCCGCGGCCTTCGCGGTGGCCGCGGAATAGGCTCCTGTATTCATCATAATGTAGTCCTTGCCCCTTACCTAATAGTATAATAGTATAGTAATGTTACCAACAAGCCGGGTGGCCCCTGGAGCACATGGTGGGCTATGGTGGGATAAGGAGGGCTTGATACGAGAGAGTCTTTAGGTGTTTTGCCAAAAAACCCGTCTAGCCCCCACTGCTGCCAGGGACCGGGGGATGAGGGTTTAGAGTTCTTTTCCCTCTTTGATCATCTCCTTCAGGTGCTGGTATTGCTCAAGGAAGCGGCGTCCCTTCTCCGTTATGTAGACCCTCCCGTTGGGCCCTATCTTCACCATTCCCTGCCCTAGTAGGAGGTTGAGGTACTTGTCCATCACCTTGTAGTCCAGCATGGCCCTGTTAGCGAGTATAGTCTTGCGTGTCCCCCTGCCGTCTATGTTTCTTAGGATGGCCTCAATGACCTCAAAGGCGCTCCTCTTCCTTGCCCTGATTATCTCCGTGTCTATTCCCCGGGAGTCTATTGTTTCCCGACTTGTCCCTTGTACCATTTTTGCGACACCTTTGTACTGTTTAAACCCTCATCAAGCTTCTCTAATAGTCGCTAATCATTTAAAAAGGGAGTGATATGTGACAATTTTAGTCGCTAAAAAACTCTAATTTACGTATATTTTTTTCACTAAACATTTTCAGGTGTATGAGCTCAAGCCCCCTCTCAGCATCCTCCAGAGAAACCCTATAATTACCCCCATCCGTCTCCCTAAGCCTATCCAAGGGGACGAACCTCCAACCCAGGCTCCGGTCAAAATAAACAGCTATAAGTGCAAGTGAATCAGGGCCCGCTCTTCGGGCCCATTCACGCACCTTTTCAACCTGGTCCCTATCAATATAAATGACACGGGAACTCCGGCTGGTCTTGACCTCCATTACGAAAACCCTACCATTCCTAATAGCTATGAGGTCAGGCTGGATGCTCTTCCTAACCTTGGCCCCACTAGCAGGGGCCCTCATACAAGCAAATCCCAGGTCCCAGAGCTTCCTGACAAGCTCCCGTTCCTTCTGGAAGCCCCGGGTCCTGTTCTTCCTTCGCTCCCCGGCGCTCCTCTTGCTGGCCGTGGTGGCCCACCATGCATTAGTGTACTATTGTTACATATTTTTAATCTTTTTACCGATCAAAATTTTCACATATAATCAGGTTTAAAAACCATTTCTGGCTACTCTCCCTGCATCTCCTTCTGACGCTCAATCATCTCCTGGACAATGTCATAACCATATATCATCTTCAGCTGCTCCCTCCCCTCTGGTGTCACCATCGTCGGGTCCCAGGGTGGGTCAAAGACTATGTCCACCCTAACCTCCTTGGCCTCAGGTATCTTGCTCCGGAGCTCCTCCTCGGCAACAGAGGCGATGGTGCTGCTCACTGGGCAGAGGGCTGTGGTCACACCCATCTTGACATGTATCCTCTTATCATCCGTAACGTTCACCTCATACACCAGGCCCAGGTCGTAAACGTTCACGGGTATCTCCGGGTCGTATATCTCCTTCAGTATCTGGATCACCCTTTGCTTCAGCTCCTCCTTCTCCTTGTCATCCAAGGGCATAGAGGGACACCTCTCTAGCAACACCGCGTTTAGTGTTTTGTCCACTTTATTTCAAACAATTGCAACTTTAGACATTTTTGTTTATACATTACTCCGCCCCTGCTCCCCACGGGCCCTGTCCACGTATTTCCTCTTGACAAGCATGAGGCTAACCGGGGGGGCCATTAGTAGGGTGAAGGACGCCACCGTAACCAGTATGAGGCCAAAGGGCGTACGCGGCCCCACTACGAAGGCCAGTATAAAAAGGGTGACCGAGGTGGCCACCAAGGGTATGTGGAACTTGAAATAGTCCTTTATCATCGACCTGGTCCGGGGGTCCAATCAACACCAGCCTCCCTGAGCCTCTTAATCATCTCCTCCAATATCATAGAGGCCCTTACACGCGCCTCCTCCTCGGTGGGAGCGCGAGCCACTATCTGCAGCCTTATGACAGAGCGCCCCCGCTCGTCGATAGAGGGGTGGGTCTTTATATAGGCATCGGGATGCTCCCTTGCCAGCCTCTTAACCAGGGGGGCTATGTCGGCCTCACGGGGCCCGACCATGACAAGGCTCGCCTCGTGGACGTGGAATCCCGTCGTCCTCCTCAGGTGGGGCTCTATACTTTCCTCGAACATGGCGGTCATCTCCCGGGGAACGCCCGGGAGGCTGGCCACAAGGGTCTTTCCAACACATAGGGCGAACCCGGGTGCCGTGCCCACCGGGTTGGGTATGGGGATGGAGTTCCGGGGTATCCGCGCTTGCTGTAGCCTCTCCTCGGTTATCCTAGACTCGTCGCCCCCGTATTTCTCAAGTAGAAGCCTGTAGGCCAAGGGATCGAGGACCTCCTCTACCCCCGCGGCCTTCGCGACAAACTTGCTTGTGGAGTCATCATATGTGGGCCCCAGACCCCCAGTAGTTATAACGAGGTCCACCCCCCTGGAAGAGGCGCGTCTAAGCTCCTCCACCACATCCTCCTCCCTGTCAGGAGTAGCTATTATCCGAGAGACCCTGAAACCCAGGAAGGTGAGCTTCCGCGCAAGCCAGGACCCATTGGTGTTAACCACTGTTCCCATGACGACCTCGGTGCCAATGTTGAGGACCCAGGCCTCCTTCTCCCCCTCTCTTGCTAGGCATTTTTCGAAGAGCTGGGTCAATAGCCTGCGTGCATCCTCCCCGGGGCCACCCATGGACGGGCACCTTGCACAAATACTTGCTTGCAACAAGAGCGCGCATTCCCGGCACTTGGCCTCTGCTCAGTGTGTGAGGTCGAGCATGCTCAGGCCCCGGACACTGGCCTCGTCAACCTCGAAGGCGTACTTGACCTTCTGGAAATACTTGCGGAACTCCGCCACCTCCCTAGCCACCCTCTGAGGCTCGTCACGGTCTATGAGAACCCTCTTTATGAACCCGGCTACCTCGAACATGTCCTCCTCCACCATGCCGAACCTTGTCATCTCCTGCACCCCCAGCCTTATCCCGCTCGGGTCAGCGGCCTTGTCGGAGGGGTCTTTGGGTATAAGGTTCTTGTTCACTATTATGTTGGCGTCCTCGAGCAGCTTGGCAGCCTTGGCCCCCCCTCCGAGCCTAGAGACGTCGACGAGGACCTGGTGGCTCTTGGTGAAGCCAAGGTCCTCGCCCAGGACCTGGAAGCCGAGGTTGTGCAGGACCTCAGCCAGCTTACGCGCGTTCTTGACCACCTGCTCCGCGTAACGGGCGCCCCACTCCCTCATCTCGAGTGCAGTCACTATTGTGGCGGGTATCCTGTGGAGGTGGTGGTTGCTCACCCAGTAGGGGAAAATGGTTTTAGAGACGGGCTTGTAGTCCTCCTTGCGTGCAAACGCAACTATACCCCCCTGTGGACCGGGGAAGGTCTTGTGGGTGCTCCCCGTCATGATGTCCGCGCCCCTCTTCAGGGGATTGGGCCAGGCACCCCCCACTATGAGCCCCAGTACATGGGCAGCGTCGTAGACTACCTTGGCGCCAACCTCATGCGCTGCTTCCGAGAGCTCCTCCACGGGGTGGGGGAAGAGGTAGGCGCTCCCCCCGAGGACTATGAACTTGGGCCTCACCTCCCTTATCATTTTGAGGGCCCCGTCGACATCTACGTTCATGTTCCCCTCATCGTAGGGCATGCTAACCTGCTCTATACCCAGCGCCCCGAGGGTACCGTACTTGGTGTGGCTCACGTGGCTCCCGGCCTGCACGGGGGCAATGAGGGCCCTGTCACCTGGGCCTGCTAGGACCTTGAAGACACTCGCGTTCGCGATGGTGCCGCTTACGGGGCGGGTCTCAACATGCTCCACGCCCAGGAGCTCCCCCATGAGCTTTGCCAGGAGGGTCTCCAGCTCGTCAATGTAGCGGGTTCCCTGGTAGTACCTCTTGAAGGGCTTGCCCTCCGCGTACCTGTACATGAAGTCACTAAGGTAAACCCTTAACGCCAGGGGGCTCATCACGTTCTCGCTCGCAATGAGGTTGATAGACTCACGGGTCCGCCACCTGTTGTGGACCCGGGTGAGCTCCAGTGTCTTCTCGAGTATGGAGAGGGTGCTCTCATCAACCAAAGCGTTCACCCACGGGCCGGGGGTCAGGCTAGGCGCTCCATACACCATGTGTAGCACATCCCTAATAACGTGTTCCCAGACCCGTGGGCTAGGCGCAGTCGCTTGTCACATCCTCTTTTTCCCAAAGGGGACGCCCCCGTCGAGTGGCGGGTGCAAGCCAGTCCACAACCTCCCGGGGGTTAGGATGCCGTATCTCCACGCGCACGGGGCCCAGGGGGCTTTCCGACTCCTCGTCTACAAGTGAGGCCCTCCCCACTGCTAGGGCCTGCTTGTGGAGAAGTATAACAAGGGTCTCGCCAGCTATGCTTCGAAGCATGCGGCGGCGGGCCGAGTCCAGGATACGCTCCCTGCGGAGCAGGGAGTGGAGCTTCCTCAAGCTGGACACGCATCGGGCCTCGGCGACTATTGTCTTGAACTCTCCCGTCTCCTCCACATATACCCGGTCGGCTGCGATAATCTTGTCAACAAGTCCCAGAACCCTGTCCTCGTCCTCGGTGGGCTTCAGAGGTATCTCCACACGGACTCTCCACTGCAACCCCACAGCACACCCCGCATGCCTTCAACCAGCCCCTCCAGCTCCTCAGGGCCCCCCTCGTTAACGACGACGTGGTCAGCCAGCGCAATCAGGTGCCCCAGACCGAAGCCCAGCTCCTTCAGGTCCCTCCTTAGGAGCTCCTGCATATTCATCGGGTCACCCTCTCTACCCCGGGAACGTAGCCTGTTGAGCCGCGTGTGGGGCGACGCCATTACCGCGACTATGCGCAGGCAGTCCACCCCCCTGGATAGTATCCTTACCTCGTCCAGGCTACGCGCGCCGTCTACGACGATTTTCGTAGAGGGGTCCTGGCTTATCCTTTCGGAGAGGAGGAGCGCCACCCCCGACCTTCCGTGTTCCCTTCTTATCTCCTCGGCCTCCCGCATGAGGTTTTCCAGGGTAATTGGGAGGCCCTTCTCCCTCAGCCGTGCCCTTACCACATCTCCCATGACATATATGGGCGCCTGCCCTCCGGATATGAGCTCGGCGACCCTGGACTTGCCCGAGCCGGGGAGGCCCACTACCACCACCATTACCCTAGGCAACCCACGCTACCCCCGGGCCGGTCCCGCCGTGCCCCTGCCTATTAGCTGGAAGAGCCTGCTCTTCCTCGTCCTTAGGACTACTCTCGTGGAATGGTAACTGGGTATGAACAGGTTTATAGAGTTCCTGTCCTCTGGTATAAGGTACTCTCCTTCAACACTGGCCTCCTCGACAAAGTGGGGGGGCTCCACCCTTAGCCTAGCGGCCACGTCATGGCCCGTGGGGTTGGCTAGGTCAATCCGAGCCTCCCAAGCTTGCCCGCCCAAGGACAGCCACGAGGCCCTCGACACCAGGATGCGGGGGTCCCTGACCGTGACCCTGGGGGTCATGCATGCTGTTTTAGACCGGGGGCTTGCCAGGGCACCCCAGAGGGCAATCGTGTGCAAGGGAGGGTTTTTAGAGGGGCCAGTAACGAGGAGGGGGGAACGGGGATAGAGCTGGAGGCTTCCCTGGCGATTCTTTATGAGTAGGGGTTCTCTTGCAGCAAAACCCAGCCACCCATCCCCCAGGTCGAGAAGAAGCAGGCTCGACGAAGCACGCTCTCCCGGCCTAAGCACGAACGGGGCTAGGGCGAATGGCTGGAGGACAAGAACCCTGGGATTGTATACGTTCTGGCCCAGCTGTATTGCCCGGCGTCTGTCTCCTGGAGAACCAGCGTCCAGAGATGCTATAAGCAGGGGGGTGGCGGATCCGCCTTGGTGACTGCCTATGCCCCATGCCAGGATGAGCCTCCCTTTGGATACGCCTGAGTATCCCGAGGCCCTCATGCTCCTCTCAGGCCCTCTTGGGAGGCCAAGTTGCCCCAAAAGCGGGTGCTGGGGGGTAATGGTTTCCCTGGAGGGCTTTAGAACCACCTCCTCGAAGGCGGCAGTTCCCGTCCCCATGCCTTGAAACATGGCTATATGTAAAGCGACGCCAGTGTTCTCAACTCTATGAGCTCCTACGGGTAGGGGCGGGAGCATGTG
>JALWDA010000217.1 GCA_027014955.1 Desulfurococcales archaeon
TTGCAGCATCCTCCCGGGCAGCGGTGTCCGGGTTTTTCTCCAGTAGTTTGAGAAGATGCGAGGGTGACTGGGGGTCGTCTGAAGAGCCGAACCCCTTGGAAATGGGCTGGAATCTCCCCGTTTTGACAAGGCACTCTACAATATCGTGCTCTGCCCCAATGCCCCAGCAGCCCTTGGCCCAGCAGACGTCGAGTATCTTGGCCCATTTGCTTGTCAGGACCTGGTCTATATGCCATCTCTGGGGTCCTTCTTTCTCGCCCTTTGAGAGGAGCAGGTGTCTCCTAACCCTCGCCCCAATGCCTCCGGGGCCGCCTGCTGAGCCCACATACACGTAGAGCCCGGGGTCAAGGGTTACACGTCTCACCCCTTGCGTCACGTTCAGTTTTTCCCCTAATTTTATCACGAGGACGTAGGAGCCCCGGGTGCGGGGGGCCTTCATGCAAAGTTCCCTCTACTACCCACTGGATGTGGTCGCTAGTTGTCTTGTTTCCGGTCTGCGAGGTATTATTGTGAATGGGTGAGGGTGGTCCTGTTAGGGTTTTTATACGGGGGCTACCCGGTTCTAGGACACACGTCCGCATAGTTTTCTGGTTACGGAGGCGATGTGCTCGGGTGATGGGATTATGGCAGAGAGGGACAGTGGCCGGGTTGGGCGAGAGCCTGAGGCCCTGAGCCGTGTGAGGAGAGGGCTAAGGCGGCTTGCAACCATGATAATAGTTTCCTCGATAGCGATTGCAATCATATTGTTACTCGCTTACGTGAGAACAGGTGAACGGGGCTTCCTTCTAGCTGCACTGATACTCGTGGCAAGCTTGCCTGTTGACGCAGTCCTTCTACACTCCCTCATAACAAGGCAGGTCCAACCCCTGCAGAGACTCCTGGGGGAACTGGGCCCCCTGCTGGGGGAAAGGCCATCGGTATACGGGGGCTTCATCAGGGGCCTCCTCATAATAGGCGAGTTGGGTGGGAAAGTGCTGCTGGTACACTATAGGGGGAACCAGGTTCGCCTCCTCCTGCTCAACCCGGCTGTCCGAGAGCAGAGGAGCCTAAGGAACCCTGACAGGGCCTTCTATAGGATACTGGACGAAGGCATGGGTGCCAGGGCACGGGCCGCTCTTGAGGGGCTCAGGGTCCTACGTAGCTGTAGGAGGGTGGAGAGGAGGCATCCCAACTACAGGGTCTGGGCACCACACCCCCGGCACCCGGTCATGGTGCTTTGGGAGGGCCCCGGCGTCTTGGTTGACATAATGTGTCCATTACCCGTGGAGGCCGAGCTGGTCAGGAGGGAAGCAGAGGTCCTCCTATCCAGCTAGCCCCGGGCCCATGTGGGGTACCTGCAGGCGTGGGGCATGCTACACCTGCTTGCCAAGAAGAAGAGCCATGCTGGCAGGGTCCTGGGCCTGAACTCGGCCAAGAGGCCCAGCAGTGCGGCGATTACCAGGACCAGGCCCAGGGCTGGCTCGTACAGACGGGCAAGAGTTGCCAGGGGCCACATCGCCAGCGCGGGTAGGAGGAACAGGCGGGTGGGCTTCAGGGGGGTTATCTGGGGGAGCATGGTTATCGCGTGGTAGTGGATGTGGGGAGCCATGAACCCCAAGTAGACCCCATGTATCAGGGCTAGGAGCCACCCCGCCTCACCTGGGGGCAGGACCCCAAGTGCAAGCAGCGTGAAAACCACTGCCCCGAACAGGGCCGAGAGGTGGCTTGTTATGAGTGCGACTCCCCCTCTCCTGTAGTAGGGGTTCTTGGAAGAGCGTAGCTTGGTCCAGAACCCCCGGGCCCCCCACAGCCTTATGGAGAGAAAGTGGATGAGCAGGTGCAGCCCCGAAGCTAGAGAGAACAATCTATGTCCCAGCGAGAAGAGCACGAGTCCAGCCGCTGACATCGCCAATGGGGGCAGCACCCAGTGGGGCGCCCAGCTGCTCCTATAGTTCCTGCTACTGGTTAGGAGTGAGACACTGGTTATCATGGGAGCCGCGTAGTAGAGGCCCAGAGCCAGCCCCGTCTCCAGCACCCCCCACCCCAGGGCAACACTAGCCAGTAGAGTGAGGAGCCCCAGGGCTGGAGGGTAGGTTAGGAGGAGCCAGTGGGGCCACCTCCACTTTCCCTCGAGCTGCTTAATGGAGAACCCGAGAAG
>JALWDA010000218.1 GCA_027014955.1 Desulfurococcales archaeon
GGGGAGCTGCTCGGCTATGCGCAGCTGGGCCTCCACGGTCTGCGCCCCAATGTGGGGCGTGACCACGACCTTGGGGTGGCGGGCCAGCCTCTTCTCAGCCTCGGTGGAGGGGGGCTCGTGCTCCATGACGTCGAGGGCGGCTGCCCTTATAATTCCCTCCTCCAGCGCCTCGAGGAGGGCCTCGGTCTCTACGACAGCACCTCGGGACGTGTTGATTAGTATGGCGCCCCTCTTGAAGCACTTTATGTTACCCCGGTTTATCAGGTGCCGTGTCTCTGGGGTCAGGGGCACGTGGAGGGAGACGAAGTCAGCCTGGGAGAGGGCGGTGCAGAGGTCCTCCTCCTTCTCGACCTCTTCTCTCCCGTCGATCCCCTCAAGAACCTCGGGAAGGTCGCAGGCTATTACCCTCATGCCCAGGGCCCGTGCTATCTGGGAGAGCCTCCTTCCAATGCGCCCGTAGCCCACCACGAGGAGGGTCTTCCCATAGAGCTCCACGCCCGTGAGCTTGACCCATCCCCCCTCCTTGACGAGGCGGTCGCCCTCAACTATCCTCCGGGCCGCCGCTATCATGAGGCCCAGCGCCAGCTCGGCTACGCTCTGCGTGGAGGCGTCGGGGGTGTTCACTACCCTGACCCCACACCTCCTCGCCGCCTCCAGGTCTATGTTGTCCAGCCCGATCCCCGCCCGCGCCACGACCCGGAGCCTTCCCCTGCATCCCCTCTCTATGACCTCTGAGGTAACCTTGGTCCTACCCCGAACGACGAGGACGTGGTAGTCCGCCACCCTCTCCAGGAGGTCCTCCCTCTCGATGCCAGGGAGGTAGTCGACCTCGAAGCCCTCCCTCTTAAGCGCATCTATGAGCTCATAGGCGGTCTTGTCCGTGACCAGCACGCGTGGCCTAGTAATGTTTTCTCCCGCCATACCCTATTCACCTCCCACAATCCTCGTCTCGAGCCCGCAGGGATACCCCAGCCGGGCCACGGGGGTGCCCATCTCCACGCCGAAGAGGCGGGCTATCGGGGGGCACTTGGCGGTTAGCAGGACAAGGGTCTTCCCGGGGGGCGGGTAGCAGGTGTCGAGAAGCGCCTCCGCGTTGGCTATCCCCTTGGAGATCACCAGGTCCGCCGCCTCTAAAGCTTCCTTGGTCTCCGCGGGGAGCCCCCTAAGGCTGGGGGCGGGGTACGCTCCACCGGTTCCCAGGACCCTTATGCCCGGCAGGGCCCTTTCAAGTCCCAGTCTCTCCGCCACCCTCCTCAGAAGGGCCACCGCTGTGACCCGGTCCACGTCTATTTCATAGACCCGCTCCCGGGCAACGAGTATGATACTCTTCCCCCCCGCCGCCAGGCTCAGGGACAGGGCAAGGTCGATAACCGCCTCCCCGCTGTTGTCCAGGAGTATAGCCAACCTACGCGCCCCTTCTAGGGCCTCCACAGCCGCGGGGTCCACCTGGGCTTTCTCCAGCAGCCTATGGAGGGCCTCCTCCAGCTCCAGGCCCTCGTCGCCCCACCACTTCATGTTATGGTCGAGGCTGTTGCCCAGAGCCGAAATAGCAAGGGCGTCCCGGGCGTTGTGGAGCAGGGGGGTTATGTGGGGGAGGAGCTCCAGGTATTTCTCGTTGAGGCTCCTCCTCCGGCCGTTGAGGTCCTCGCCGCTCTCTAGGAACGTCTCGACAAAGAGCTCTGTCCTGCTCCGGGTCCTCAGGGCGATTCTGCGTATGGCCTCCCGGGGTAGAAGTTTCCTGGAGTGGAAAAGGCAGTCCACGCAGGTGGGGTATTCTAGAAGTCTGTTCCTACGCGCGATTCCAGCCAGTCCACCACCATCACCCGCCTCGACACATGCCCATGTCCCCCCTCGAGTATTATTAATGTTTTGCCACACCACAGCCACGCGTCCGTGCATATCCAGGGTAAAAACTTCATCACCAACCGAGCCACAATAGATTCAAGGCACTAACAATTCTCGAGAGAGGCTGGCGCCAATGACTAATAGACTCTGCGAACAGGGCCTCACCGAGGCGCTCGGTACGGGGAGTGCAAGGCCCTTCATGGAAAAAGCCTGCCACAAGACCCGGGAGACCCGGGACCCCGCCTGGCTGTACCATGAGGCCTCCACCCTCGAGCCCGACACCCTCGACGAC
>JALWDA010000219.1 GCA_027014955.1 Desulfurococcales archaeon
GCCCAGTCCCAGCTTGCCCCACCAGCCCCGGGGGTCGTCGTACTCCCTCGCCCTATCCCCCTCGACGCCGGGGGGTACCTGGAGGAGGACGGGGACCCGGGGGTAGCCCTTCTCACCCACCAGCAGGCTGGGGGGCGTAGCGCCCTCCACCGACCTCCTGGGGGCTACGCTGAGGTAGGAGCGGAGGGCGGAGCGGTGCTTCTCAAGGAGGGGGCACTGGGGGAGGCCGCATAGCAGCTTGTATCCCTTGCACCTTATGCACAGCTCCGCGGGTATGGGCATGGGGTCTCCCCCGGGGTTTGCATGGGCGGTTGGGGCTACTCTAGTATCTGGAGGCCCCTCTCCTCCAGGGCCTGCATTAGGCTCTCGTCCTTCTCGGTGTAGAGCTTGAGGAGGACCATGTCTCCCCGGTGGAGGACCGTGTTGGGGGGAGGGAGGGGTATCCAGTTGCCCTCCCTCGTTTTCACTGCAACAACGTGGGCTCCAATGTCGTCCAGCTTTGCCTCCTCTATGGTCTTCCCGTCGAGGCCCTCCTCCACCAGGGTCTTGACGATGACCTCGTTGCTCTCCTCCTCGACCATCTGAACTATCTCGGGTATGGGTATCTCGGAGAGCACCAGGCTCGCCATCTGGGCGGCCGCGTCCGTTATCTTCTCCAGGCTCGTGAACATCACTGTCAAGGCAATCTTCTCGTTGGCCGTCAGGCTCCGAGCCTCGCTCAGGAGCCTCATCAGGCTGAGGTACTTGGAGTCGGCCTCCTCCTCGAGCTCCAGCACCTCCAGGGCCGAGCCCTTGTCGTTGTAAACCACGGCGTGGAAGGCCAGGTCAAGGGCCACGTCGGCCATGTTCTTCATCCACGAGGCCCGGCCGAGCGACTTCCTGGACGCCTCGTCCAGACCCTCCATCGAGAGGCTGGGGACCTGTATGGTGTCC
Organism: Desulfurococcales archaeon; assembly: GCA_027014955.1. Lineage (GTDB taxonomy): Archaea > Thermoproteota > Thermoprotei_A > Sulfolobales > Fervidicoccaceae > JALTXS01. The sequence continues at coordinate 934 of JALWDA010000219.1, forward strand.
CCCAGCTCCTCCGCTATCAGGCGGAGGGCCTCCTCGGTGCCCCTGAGTATAAGCTCGTCCCCGGGGCGGACCTCCTGGTCGAGCGGGGGGTCTATTATCACCGTCTGGTTCCTAACTATGGCGACAACGTCAGCGTGGCGGGGGTAGGTTGAGACCTGGGCGACCGTGAGGGGGCTGGTGGGCTTCCTCACCTTGACCCTGGCGACCCACTCCTCGCTCCCGAGTATGGCGGGGGCGAGGGCCCTTAGGCCCTCGTACATCTCGATAGCGATGTAGGCGATATCACCCGCAGCGTCGCTCACGTCGTCGAGGGCGTTGGCTATACGAACTATGCTCAGCATACTCTCCGAGTCCTCGGGGGTCCGTGCGGCCATCATGGTCTGCATGACGGTGAGAGCCCACTTGGCGTCTATCTCGTTCTCCAGCTTCATGACCCTGTAGGCCATCATCTTGTCGGCGTAGAGCACGCTATAGTATGCCAGGTCAAGAGTGAGGCTAACGGTGTTCTTTATCTCCCGCAGAAGGCTCCTCACGGGGAGGGGCTTGTACTCTATCCTCTGGGGTTTTATTACGGGCAATCTTTCCAACTCCACCCTCTTTGGATGGGAGCCAAGCGCCTGGGCTACGTTTGTATTTTTAGAGGGCCTGCCTTTATAACTTAAGCACAGGGCCCGGAGGGGAGCGACATGGACGTGCAGAGGCCCGTCATAGTGAGGATAGCCATATACCCAATAAAGAGCCTGGACCCCGTGGAGCTCCACGAGGCCCCCGTCCTGGAGTCGGGGAGGCTTTGGATGGATAGGGAGTTCGCCCTCTTCGACGAGAAGGGCCGGGTCGTGAACGGTAAGAGGGAGGCTAGGATACACCGGGCGAGGGCCTACTACAACCTTGACCGCATGGAGGTTACGCTGAGCGCCTGCGGCTTGGAGGAGGAGACCTACAGCCTGGAGAAGGAGAGGGGGGAGATAGCAAGGTGGTTCACAAGGTTCCTGGGCTACCTCGTGGAGCTGCGGAGGAACTCGGAGGAGGGGTTCCCCGACGACCTCGAGGCTAACGGTCCTACGGTGATAAGCACGGGGACCCTCGTCGAGGTAACTAGGTGGTTCCCCGGGCTCAGCCTGGGAGAGGCGCGTCTACGCTTCCGGGCCAACCTCGAGGTGGGGGTCCTGGAGCCCTTCTGGGAGG
>JALWDA010000220.1 GCA_027014955.1 Desulfurococcales archaeon
GGCCTCCAGCGCGCGTGACCTGGCCCTCCTCTTCTCGGTAATAATGGGGTTCGACCCCCGGGACCCCACGAGCCAGGACAGGCACCCTCCCCCCGAGCTCTTCCAAGACATAGCATTTGGCGAGCCCGACGCGGGCGTGGTGGAGGGCCTCCGCCTCGCCATGCCCCGCGAGATAGTCGAGCACGAGCAGGCCGAGGAGGTCATGGTTAAGGGGTTCTGGAGGAGCGTGGAGTGGCTCGAGTCCCAGGGGGCCTCGGTAGACCTGGTATCACTGCCCCTGGCGCCCCGGGTCCCACCCGCGTATTATATCATCGCGTTCTCGGAGGCCAGCAGCAACCTGGCCCGGTACGATGGGGTCCTCTACGGTACACGGGTGTCGGGGTTCGAGGGGGGGGACTGGGATGCTGCATACATGGGGAACCGGGGCCTCTTCGGATGGGAGGTCAAGAGGAGGATAATGCTGGGGAGCTTCGCGCTCAGCGCGGGCTATTATGAAATGTACTATTCGAAGGCCCTCCGCCTCAGGGGGGCCCTGTACCGGCAGGTGGGGGGCCTCCTGTCCAGGTATCATGCCCTTCTGACGCCCGGGAGCACCGTGAGGCCCCTGCCCCTCGACTACGACGCGAGTGACCTCAGCCGGATGAACAGCATGGACGCGCCCCTCATGATAGCCAACCTGACGGGCCTGCCCGCCATAACCATACCGATGGAACTGCGGGGGAGCATCCCCCACTCCATACAGCTGGTGGGGGGCAAGTGGAGCGATGACCTTCTTCTCAAGATAGCCGTCTTCGTGGAGGAGGCCCGGAGGGGGAGGGCGTGATGGCCATGTTGGGGAAGACTGGGGGAGAGGCGTCGGGGGCTGTAATTGGACTCGAGATACACGTGCAGATAACCAGCCTGAGGACCAAGCTCTTCTGCAGCTGTAGCAGCGATTATAGGGGGAAGCCCCCGAACACTCATGTTTGCCCCGTGTGCCTGGGACTACCCGGTGCCCTGCCCGTTGTGAACGAAGAGGCTGTAAGGAAGGCCATCATGGTCTCAATGGCGCTTAACATGACCCTCTCCAGCACCGTTACGTGGGCGCGTAAGCACTACTTCTACCCCGACCTGCCCAAGAACTACCAGATAACCCAGTACGACGGCAAGGCCACCCAGACCCTCGCGCGTGGCGGGTGGGTGGAGCTGGAGCTCCCCGGGGGAGGCAGGAGGAGGGTCAGGATTAGGAGGCTTAACATAGAGGAGGACCCGGGCAGGATAGTCTATCCCACGGGCAACATGCTGACCAGCCCCTACGTGCTCGTCGACTACAACAGGAGCGGGGTGGCCCTCCTAGAGATAGTGACGGAGCCAGACTTCAGGAGCGCGGAGGAGGTGGGGGCCTTCCTGAGGAAGCTCAGGAGCATGCTGGAGCACCTTGAGGTCACGGACTTCGACCTGGAGGGGAGCATGAGGGTCGACGTAAACATCAGCCTGGAGGGGGGAGAGAGGGTCGAGGTCAAGAACATTGGGAGCATAAGCGACGCCGAGCAGGCCATAAGGTACGAGATGGCCCGGCAGAGGCACATACTCTCCTCGGGCGGCAAGGTGTCCCGAGAGACACGCCACTGGGACTCGGCTAGGAAGGTGACCGTGCCCGTGAGGGTCAAGGAGGCGGAGGAGGACTACCGCTACATGCCCGACCCCAACCTGCCCCCCATCGTGGTGGACAGGGGGCTCCTGGAGGGGATAAGGGCGTCCATGCCCGAGCTTCCCGACGCACGCAGGGAGAGGCTCGTCAGGGAGCACGGGCTTTCAGAGTACCTTGCGGGGGTGCTTGTCCAGAGGAAGGCCCTCGCCGACTACTACGAGGAAGTAGCAAGAAAATTAGGGAGCAAGGGTGACCGCGTGGCGGCCTTTATAGTGAACGACCTCCTGGGATGGCTGGAGGAGCGGGAGGCCGAGCTTCCCCGGGTCTTCCCCGTTGACTGGACCGTGGAGGCCCTGCGTATGTTCCTAGAGGGCAGAATCACGATTAAGATGCTCAAAGAGATGGTCCCCGAGATGGCCCGGGGCAAGAGGCCCAGCGAGGTGGTGAGGGAGAGGGGGTGGG
>JALWDA010000221.1 GCA_027014955.1 Desulfurococcales archaeon
CCCCGGTTCCCTCGCCCACCGCAACCGCCACGGAAATCGCCATGCAACGCTCCCCGCAGGAGCCATAGGCCGCGCCCATCAGTGCGTTCACGGCGTTGTCCAGGTTTGCGTCCGGGTCGGTCACCACTACCCTTCCCGGTGTACCCATGACAGCCTCGGTTATCTCATTACCGCTCATGTCATATATCTTTATGTCAGCATCCATGAACTCGAAGACTATCTCCTTGGTGTCACTGCCTATGCTGGGGCTCACATAGGTCACGTACAGCTTGGCGCCGTGCAGCCACGGGCTCGGGCAGCCAGCGTACCTCACGCCGTCAACCACGCTGTATATCTCTATCTTGCCCTTGAACACGCCGGTGTTAGCGGCGGTCTCCACTAGGTCGCTTACCTCGATCACACAGTAGCCCCTGGCGTTGCCGCGTGTGCCGTCGGGGTTCACGTCGTACAGGGTTATGTTCAGCATGCCGGTACCGGTGACCTTCACCATTACCTGGCCCTGGTAGATCTTGACTAGCTCTAGCTGTATCTTGCTAGCAGGTATGGTGTCTACCTGGCAGCAGTCCACGTTGCTACCGTTGTCGTATATGGTTATCCGGTCGACCTGCGCGTCGCCCGGCTTCACGTCAACGTTGGGCTCTAGGTAGGCTACTGGCAGGGTGGTCCTCTCCAGCTCTATCCTGACCTTCTGCAGCACAGCGCTGTCGGTCTGGGTCTGCGGCTCGGGCTCGCCGTCAGCGTTTAGGGCCATGCAGTCGGTTACCATTACCACTATGCTGCTGATCTGGTAGCCCTGGCTGGTCACCTGCTCGTTTATCTGGGTCCAGTTCAGCTTGGTTAGGTCTAGGTCGAACTCCATCTTGCCACGCCCGGTGGAGTAGAACGCTATGGTTAACGGCTCCTTGGTGGTCACGTTGAACAGCTTGCTCTCGTTGCCCTTGGTGGCGTTCACGTATATGGTTATCTTGTAGCGGGAAAAGCGGGGGTATTTATCCGGGTTGTTCCATATTTCTCCGAATTTGTCATAGGTGGTGTATGGGGTCGAAAGCACCGTCAGACGCTTCTTCCCTACGGTTATCGAGGGGACTACCGCCTGCCACATGAGGTGGCTCTTCAGGTGCCATGCAAACTCATCCAGATACACATCTCCAGTATAGCCCTGGACTGTTCGGGGATTGGAGGGCAGGAAGAAGATGCGCTTCCCTCCCGGCAGGATGAGGCTGTTCCTGTCCTCCATATAGTCTATTCCAAGACTTTCCATGTGCTTTACTGCATAGCGGCGCACTATGTCCGACTGCATCTGGGATGCACTTACCACTATCTGGTCCTCCTTTCTCTCTATGGCAGAGAGGACGGCCTCGAGGGCTATTGTGAAGGTGAAACCAATCTGGCGGGACTTGAGGACTATGCGAAAGCGGGAAGAGTCTTCCACGAAGCGTCTCTGGTAGGGATAGAGCATGTCCAGAGCCTTGTCCCTCAGGGAGCCTATTACTTGCACCGAAAGGCTTCTGGGCTTCTTTTTTCTTCCCTTCACCTTCGTGTGCCTCTCCAGGCGTTTTAGAGCCTTTGTGAGCCTGTCCAGTTTCCTCAGCTGGGCATCCGAGAGCTCTTCTCCCTCCTCCTGAAGGGATAGGATGGCGTTTATCTGGCGCTTGATGGCTTCTAGGCTCTCGTCGGAGATTTCATCGTCCCATCTCTCCTGCTTCTTCCACCTGTATATGGTGTCGGGATTTATGCCCATGCGTTCTGCAATCTCCTCTGCCGAAAGGCCCGAGTAGTAGAGCTGTCGGGCTTTCCTTCTGACTTCCTTCGAGTATGCCATCAGAGCCTCCTTACCCGCAAGCCCCTGAGAATCTCCCCTGCCACCTGGTCTGGAAAGTCTCTCAGAAGGTCTCGCACTTCCTGCTCCATGGTGTCTATGAACATATCCACCGCCTGGCGCATGAAGGGCTTTCCCTTTCGGGGTGGTTGAACCACCTTCTTGACGGGATGCTTCGCCCCCTTCCAGTATAGAGCCTTTTTCTTTCTGGGTTTTATGACTATACGGGGTCTTCCATCATGCACAGCACGGGCATACACCTTATTGGTT
>JALWDA010000222.1 GCA_027014955.1 Desulfurococcales archaeon
CCCACATGCCCATGCCCCGTCGCACCTCCTCCAGCCTCCCGTGGCCCTCTCCCACAGCGAAGAACCCCGGCCCCTTCCCCGTGATGCCCGCCGCCATCACTCCCTCGTGTGCCAAGGCCCTCTCGACAAGCTCTCCCCCCTCGCCCATGACCACCGAGGTAAGCACGCCGTTCAACATCATGGCCTCAAGCCACCTCCCCGCCAGGGCCAGCCGGTGGGCCGCCCGGTAGAGCGGTGCATGGCGTCGGAACACCCCAGGGTCTACGCCCTCGATGGGCCTGCCCACTCCCCCATGGGCAATCACGGCCTCCAGGCTCCCTGGTGAGAACTGTGCCAGGAGCTCTAGGGAGTTGTTGTCCGTCACAACTACCCCCATGCCGAGCGTGGCCAGGGCATCGTCGAAAGCCCCCGTAATGCTAAGCCCCGTCTCCTTCGAAACAAGGGCCACCAGCCTAGCAACCTCCACGGGCCCCAGGCCAGCGTCCAGTGCCTCGGACAGCCCTCTCGCAAGGCAGGTGAGGAGAGCACTACTGCTCTTAAGACCAGCCTCCGCGGGGAACTCTGAGGACCAATCCACCCGGGCGAGGAAGAGGCCCCCCACACCAAGCACTTCTAGGACGAGGCTAATAACCCGCTCCACCACCCCCGCGACCCTGCCAGAGACCTCAAAGGGCTTTCCCATAACCTGGGAGGTAAGCGGACCCGCGACGACCCTGGCCCTCCGCTCCTCCGATGCCCTACAGAGCCGGAAACTGCACCCCATGCCCAAACCTAGGCCAACCGCTCCTCCTAGGCCCGTGCCAATGGCGTTAACAACACTGAGGGCCGCGTGGGCCCTCCCCTCCGCCTCGAGGCACTCGCCCACCCTCACCCCTGGGCTCCCTCCAGGAAGTCAAGAGCGTACCTTCTAAGCTCGTGGACCTCGGCCTCCAGGCCAGTCCATATCCTGATGTTCTCACGAGCCTGCCAAACCAGCATACAGAGGCCATCCACCACCACCGCGCCCGCCTCCATGGCGGCGCGGATAAGGGGGGTTACCACGGGGTTGTACACCATGTCGAATACAATGAGACCCGAATGCAGCAAGGTGGGCTCCACGGGCATCCTGCCCGGGTATGCGTATGAGCCTAGGGGGGTGGCGTTCACGAGGAGCCCCGCCCCCTCAAGAGCCTCCCTGTCCCTCAGCACACCTCCCTCCACAAGGTGGGTCTCTACACACCTTCCCCACCCCCTGCCCTCCGCGTGCTCCTCGAAGCCCCTAAGCCTCTCGGGTCTCCTGCCATAAACGTGGATGTCGCAGGATAGCCCCCTCTCCACGAGGGCGTAGGCCGCAGCCCTCGCTGCCCCGCCTGCACCGACTATGACACTCCTCTCCCTCTCAGGAGGCCCCGCCATCTCTAGCAGGGGCTCCACGAAGCCCAGCCAGTCGGTGTTGGTCCCCCAGAGCCTTCCATCGCCCGTCTTCACCGTGTTCACGGCGCCTATGTCCACCGCCACTGGGTCGACATCGTCGAGGAGCCCCAGCACGGTCTCCTTGTAGGGAATCGTCACGTTGAAGCCACGGAGCCTGGCGCGTGCCTCCTCAAGGAACTGGGGCACCCGGACGCGGTTGGGGAGCTCACAGACGCCATACCTTAGCCCCAGCCCCCTCTCTTTGAAGAACCGGTTGTAGATGGAGGGGCTGGCGCTCCCCCTGACCGGGTACCCCACTATACAGTAATCAACGTTACCTGGAACTAGACGAGCCCCAGAGCCCTCCATGCCCCAATCATCTCCCAGTCACTCACCTGACCCGGTGCCGCCGGTGCAAGACCTGCGGGGTACACGTAGGTGAAGGGGGCCCCCAGCCAGGGCGCCATTATACGGGAGGCCCTCCCCCAGGGACCCATGTTGAAGGCAATGACCCTGCCCGGCCACAGGGCGTTCGCCCTCAGGACGGGCACATTGTCCCTCGGGTTCTTCGCGGTGTAGACCCTCTTGTAAACGACTCTCTCCACCCCCTCTACCTCATCGAAACGGGGGCCAGGAACCTCCCCCGGAGGGGGATCCCCGCTGTGGCTTGATATTATGAGCCCCACC
>JALWDA010000223.1 GCA_027014955.1 Desulfurococcales archaeon
GGACTATTATGAGAGGGTTGTTGGGAGGAGGGACGAGGTCCTCCTCACCACGGGTGCCCGGGTCACGGACCTTATAGGTGAGACGCTTCCCAAGAGGGTCCGCGTCATCCCCCTGGTGGAGAGCATGGAGGCCATGCTGGGGGTCACGGGTATAGTGGAGCCCCTCCTCAGGCGCCCGGGGGTCCCCTACCTGAGGGTCTTCCTCGCCCGGAGCGACCCCGCGCTAAACTATGGTCTCGTCACAGCGGTTCTGATGGTCAAGATTGCCCTCTCCCGCCTCTCCCAGCTGGAGAACAAGCTGGGCAAGAAGATCTACCCCATACTGGGCGTGGGGGGCACCCCCTTCAGGGGTCACCTGACGCCCGATAACGTGGAGAGGGTGCTGGAGGAGTACGGGGGCGTTCAGACCTTCACGGTTCAGTCAAGCTTCAAGTACGACCACGAGCCCCGGCGGGCAAGGGAGGCCATCGCGCTCATCAACAACACGCGGCCCACCCGTCCCCAGGAGCTGGCCTCGGGGGAGGTGGAGGAGCTCCAGGGCGTCATAAGGTCCTACACCCGCGACTACCAGCTACGCGTCGAGGGCCTGGCGGTGATGGTTAACATGGTGAGCCGCTACATCCCCCGGAGGAGGGCGAGGAAGCTCCACATCGGGCTCTTCGGCTACTCCCGGAGCCTGGGCCGCATAAAGCTCCCCCGTGCCATAACCTTCACGGCCAGCCTCTACACGCTGGGCATCCCCCCCGAGCTCCTGGGGAGCCACGCCCTCTGCAACCTGTCCCCCGGGGAAGAGCAGGCGCTCTCAGGTGCCTACCGCCACCTCAAGCACGACCTCTCAGCGGCCCTAAGCTACGTCAACCACGAGAACCTCAAGACAATGGCGGAGGAGCGCCTGATAAGGCCCGAGACCGCCCGGCTGTTGGGGGATGACCTTTCATGTGTGGAGGAGAACCTGGGGGTAAAGCCCCTCCACCGGGGCTATGACGCGGAGAAGCACAGGCTACTCACCAGCATCTTCCTACTCGCAGTTCTCAACGAGAGGCACGAGGACGCCCGCAGGATAGCCGTGGAGGCAGCCGTGGTGAGGAGGACCCTGGGCTGAGGGGGCTAGGAGAGGTCCGCCACGTAGAACCTTGTCTTCATGCTTGAGAGGGCCTCCACGAGCCCCTCCAGCCCCTCCACGGTGTTGCAGAGGGCCACGAGCTTGAGCTGGGGCAGGGGGACCCCGGGGCCCGCCGCGGGCCTGCGGGGGAGCGTGGTGTTCATAAGCACCACGCAGTCCCCCCTGCGTGCGAGGCTCATGTTCCTCAGCCTCTTAACGCTGTCCATGAGCCCCCATATCTCGTTCACGAGGCTCTCCATGTCCTGGGGCTCGAGGGGCTGGAGGTACATCTCGAGCCTTGTGCACTGGCGTTGGCTTGACAAGGAGGTTTCCCCACGACTGTGTTCACGCCTGTTTTAGTATAAGGACCTGGTTGGCTATAAGAACTGCGTGCATTATGGTGCAGTATAGGCAGAGGGCTCCAGCCACCTTGACCTCGAGGAAGACAAGGTAGGGGATGAACGCCACGCCCACTAGGTTCAGGAGGGCGAGGGCGTGGAGGAGCCCCGTGGACCCGGGGCTCATTAGCAGCATGACCCCCATCGCTAGCAGGGCGGCGAAGTAGGGGGGCGCCAGCTCGCTGAAGTGCAGCCCCAAGGGCTTGACGTACTTGTCGGGGAGCAGGTAGACGGCCTCGCAGCTAAAGAGGCTCCCTGCCTCACAGTAGCCTTTGGCGAGCTTCTTGTAGCTCGCATAGCCCAGGAAGGCGCTCGCCAGGCCCACCGCGTAGAGTATCACTATTGCCCACAGCATGGCCGTTGCCCGGTCCAACCGCTTCCCCCACCAAAACATGGACACTAGGGGTATTTTTTAGTTTTTTGCAAAAAAATCCCAAACAACCAATTCCTACCGGGGCCTTCGGAACCCCAGCCACAGGGCCCTCCGCCCCCTCTTCTCCAAAACATAGGACTTCTCCCCGATGAACTCAACCGTTACAAGACCCGGAGAAACAATAGCCCTCTCATAAAG
>JALWDA010000224.1 GCA_027014955.1 Desulfurococcales archaeon
CGAGCCAACGGTGCTAATGGACGAGAGGGGCATAATGAACGAGAAGGCAGGCCCCCTCAGGGGCCTCCCCGTTGACGAGGCGCGGCGGAGGATAGTACAGCTCCTCGAGGAGAAGGGCCTCCTCGTCGACAAGAAGCCCCTCAGGCACAGCGTGCCCACCTGCTGGAGGTGCCACACCCGCATAGAATACATCCACGTCAGAGAGTACTTCCTCAAGCAGATGGAGTTCAAGGAGAAGCTGAAGCAAGTGGTCGACCAGATGGAGTTCTACCCCGAGTTCCACAAGCAGAAGCTCCTAGACTGGATAGACAGTATTGCAAGCGACTGGCCCATATCACGTAGCAGGTACTACGCGACCGAGATACCCGTGTGGAGGTGCAGGAAGTGCGGCTCCATCCTCCTCCCCGAGCCCGGGAGGTACTACCGGCCCTGGAGGGACCCCCCGCCCTGGGACGCCTGCCCCAGGTGCGGCGCCCCTAGGGAGATGCTCGAGGGGGAGAAGAAGGTCTTCGACACCTGGTTCGACAGCAGCATTTCACCCCTGTACGTGACACGCTATATGAGGGACTCCCAGTTCTATGAGAAGGTCAAGGACCACGTGCTGAGGCCCCAGGGCTATGAGATTATACGGACTTGGCTCTACTTCACCATACTCCGCGTCTACCAGCTGACAGGGCGTCCCGCTTTCAGGTGGGTCAAGATAACGGGTATGGGCCTGGACGAGAAGGGCGAGGCCATGCACAAGAGCAAGGGCAACGTCATCCCAGTGGACCCCTTCGTGGAGAAGTATGGCGCGGACGCGTTCCGCTACTGGGTCGCCGCCTCGGCGAAGACGGGCTACGACTACAAGGTGTCACACCAGCTGTTCCGCGCGGGCCAGCTCTTCGCCACAAAGCTGTGGAACATGGCCCGGTTCGTGAGCATGTTCCCCGACCCCGGGCTAGAGTGGTCGAAGCTCACGGAGCTGGACAGGGCCCTCCTGGCGAAGATAAACGAGGTCTCCCGGGCATACATAGCAGAGTTCACCCGCATGGAGACCCTTGAGCCTGCCAACCTGGTCCACTTCCTGGCATGGGACGTTTTCGCCAGCAATTACCTCGAGACAGTGAAGAGCAGGGCCTACAACACGGGAGGGGAGTGGAGTGAGGAGGAGCAGAGGGCCGCGTGGGCTACCCTTCACGAGGCGCTGAGGAGCATCCTGAAGATGGCGGCCCCCATAATGGTGTTCGTCACAGACGCCCTATGGCGCAGGCTGTACTCTGACAAAAGCATACACGAGCAGCCGCTGGGCCTACCCAGGGAGGAGTGGGACCGGGGGAACCCCGGGCTCATCGACCTCCTCATGGAGGTGAACCGTGAGGTCTGGAAGTACAAGAAGGACAATGGGATGAAGCTGAAAGACCCCCTGCCCGGGACCCTCCTCCTACCCGAAGAGGCTCGGCCCATAGCGCGGGACCTGTCCGCCCTCCACAAGGCGAGTAGGATTAACTTCTACGAGAAACCCCCAAGCGGCGCACGGGCGCTGGGCAAGAGGGCCTACCTTATGCAATAAGTCACCCTTTTCTCTCAAACACTCCCTCAATACGTACTGTGGGTTCTTTTCATATAACAGGAACATACTTATTCTAGGAGAGAGACCGAGTGGGTGTTCAGCGTGCTGGACCCCTACAAGGTGAGGGAGGACTTCCCACTGCTACAGACGACGCTGGTCAAGGGAAGGCGCCTGGTTTACCTGGACAACGCCGCTACGACCCAGAAGCCCGTCCAAGTGATAGAGGCGGTCAGGAAGGCCTACTACACCAGCTACGCCAACGTGCACAGGGGCCACCACGAGCTCAGCCAGAAGTCAAGCGAGGTGTACGAGGAGGCCCACGAGGTGATAGCGAGGTTCCTTGGCGCGAGGGACTGGAGGGAGATTATACTCGCATTCAACACTACCACCGCCATGAACTATATAGCCCCGAGCCTTGCCGAGTACCTGGCCCGCCGGGGGAAGAAAAGGATCATAATAACCATGATGGAGCACCATGGCAGCATGCTGCCCTGGAGGAGGGCTGCACCCCTATTCGGCCTCAGGGTGGACTATGCCCCCGTTAACGGGGAGGGCCTGCTCGACCTGGGGGCCCTGGAGGCGATGATTGACGATGACGTGGGCGCAGTAGTGGTCACCCATGCTAGCAACGTTACAGGGGTGGTTAACGACCTCAGGAGAATATCGGGCTGGGCCCACCAGCATGACGCCCTCCTGGTTGTCGATGGGGCGCAGAGCGTCCCCCACCTCCCCATAAACGTCGCCGACCTGGGGGTCGACTTCATGACGTTCAGTGGCCACAAGATGATGGCCCCCGACGGCACTGGGGGGTTCTATGGGAGGCTCGATGTCCTCGAGGAAATGACCCCCTGGGTCGTGGGGGGTGGGGCGATAAAGGAGGTGACCCTGGAAGAGGTTGTCTACGCTGACCTCCCCTGGCGCTTCGAGCCCGGGACCCCCAACATAACCGGGGCGGCGGGCCTCATAGAGGCTGTGGAGTACCTTAGGCGCTTGGGCATGGACCAGGTGCACTCTCACGAGAAGAGGCTCGTAACCCACGTGGCGAGGTACTTGGGGGAGGTGGAGGGTGTTGATTCATACCTGCCCCGGGGCGCCTTCGACCTTACGGGCATATTCCCCTTCAACATAAGGGGCCTCAACCCCCACATAGTGGGTCAGCTCCTCAACGACCAGTATGGTATAGCGGTGAGGACGGGCCTCCACTGCGCCCACGTTTATCACCATGCCATGGGGCTGGAGGAGGGTACTGTGCGGGCCAGCTTCTACATATACAACACGGTTGAGGAGGCGGCTCTACTGGTGGACGCTGTGGGCGAGATTGCTAGGAAGTACGCCTCGGCATGAGTCTCGTATTTAAACTCTCGGGGGCAACATATTCTCCCATAATACGGTCATGTTCTTCAGCGGGGTGTCCTTCGATGGATGTGGAGAGGAGGCTGGAGCTCATAACACGCAATACTGAGGAGGTGGTGACGGTCGACGAGCTCCGCGCCAAGCTAGAAACCGGTGAGAGGCTGAAGGGCTACATAGGCTACGAGCCCAGCGGGCTCTTCCACATAGGCTGGGTGATATGGGCACGCAAGGTCGCCGACCTCGTGGATGCGGGGGTTGACTTCACCATACTTGAGGCAACCTGGCATGCCTGGATTAACGGCAAGTTGGGGGGCAGGCTGGAGGCCATACACCAGGCGGCTGAGTATATGAGGCACTCGTTCAGGGCCCTAGGCCTGCCTGTAGAGAGGATAAGGTTCCTCAAGGCAGAGGACCTGGTTTCAGACACAGGCTATTGGGCCACGTTGATAAGGGTGGCTAAGAACACCACCCTCACCCGGGTCAAGAGGGCCCTGACAATAATGGGGCGCCGTGAGGAGGAGGCCAACCTTGACTCGTCCATGATTATCTACCCTTTCATGCAGGTCACGGACATAATCCACATGGACCTGGACATAGCGCTCGGGGGCATGGACCAGAGGAGGGCTCACATGCTGCAAAGGGACATCGCGCCGAAGCTGGGGGCCAAGAAGGTAATCGCTATACACACCCCCCTCCTCACCTCCCTCCAGGGCCTGGGGAGGGCAGGGGGAGGCGGGGTGAAGTTCGAGGAGCTTGAGAAGAACCCCGACCTGCTCGCCCAGTACAAGATGACCAAGTCCAGGCCCGAGACGACTATACTCATACACGACCCTCCCGAGCAGATAGAGAGGAAGATAGGACAGGCCTACTGCCCCCCACGTGATGCAAGGTTTAACCCCGTGATGGAGATAAACAAGTACATACTATTCACCCAGCCCGGTTTCGTACTCCGTATAGACAGGCCCGAAAAATACGGGGGCCCCCTGGAGGTTGCCAGCTACGAGGAACTCGAGCACATATACACACAGGGCAAGCTTCACCCCGCTGACCTCAAGAAGGCCACCGCCCAGGCCCTCTCGGAGTTCCTCGAGCCCGTGCGTCGCTACTTCAGGGAAAACAGGGAGGCAAGGGAGCAGGCCCTCCTCATAGCCCGGCTGCAGGGTGTCACCCTCGCCATTTAGGAGGGAGGCAAACATTATTTTACACAATAAACAAACACTAGACAACGAGTAACACCCTCACGCTTACCCCCCGACGCCATAGCCAAGGGGGCCTACAGAGCCTACTCCCAAAGCGCCCTCCCACAACACAGCTAAGGGCTGAGAACCCGAGGGAGACGCTATCGCAGGCCCCCACTTGAGGTGGTCGCGTTGAAGTACTTGATAAAAGCATCAATAGAAGTCGAGGGAATGGTTGACAAGCACGATGTTATCGGAGCCCTCTTCGGCCAGACCGAGGGCCTTCTCTCACCCGAGCTCGACTTCAGAGAGCTCCAGGACAAGGGCAGAATTGGCAGGATCCAGGTCGACATAAAGCCCTCCAACGGCAAGATGAGGGGAGAGATAAAAATACCCTCCAACCTTGACCGGGCGGAGACGGCTCTGCTAGCTGCGCTCATAGAGACAGTGGACAAGGTGGGCCCCTACAACGCCAAGATACGTGTTACCCGAATCGTTGACCTCAGGCTGGAGAAGCTCAAGAAGGCGGTTGAGAGAGCCAAGGAGATACTCCGGGAATGGCAAGCCACCGAGCTGCCCGATGTCAAGGAGCTCCTCAGGGACATAGAGAGCTCCCTCCGGCCCAGCGAGCTCATAGAGTATGGGGAGGATAAGCTCCCCGCGGGCCCCGGGGTGGATAAGAGCGACGAGCTGATAGTCGTCGAGGGGAGGGCTGATGTCATAAACCTCCTCAGGTACGGATACGACAACGTTATAGCGATAGAGGGAGCCCGGGGCCATATACCCGAGACGATAAAGAAGCTAACCCAGAAGAAGCGCAAGGTAATAGCATTCACCGACGGAGACCACGCGGGCGAGCTCATACTAAGAGACCTCATAAGAGAGGCCAAGGTAGACTACGTGGCCAGGCCCCCCCAGGGGAAGGAGGTGGAGGACCTAACGGGCAAGGAGATTGAGAAGGCCCTCAGCAACGCTATCCCGGTCAGCGAGTACCTCAAGAGGGAGCGCAGGGCTGAGAGGAGGCCCCACGCGGAGAAGCCCGCCGTGGAGAAAGAGGCTCGTGCACAGGCGGCCCGCGAGGCCACCCAGGTCGAGACCCTCACCCTCGACCTCCCCGGCGAGGTCATAAAGGAGGCGAAGAAGCTACCAGGCACCCTTGAGGCGGTGATCTACGACAAGGAGTGGAAGGAGGTCAAACGGGTCCCCGTGAGGGACCTCTATGAGACCCTGAAGGAGATGGAGCCAGGCCAGGCCATGGCAGTGGTATCTGACGGGATAATAACGCAGAGGATAGTAGACATCGCCTCGGAAAAGAAGATACCCCTAGTTATAGGCTCTAGGGTGGGCAACATAGTGAAGAAGGACGGCAACGTGACAATACTTACCCTGATGGACCTCCTAGAGTAGGCTCTCCCACGTGCCCTGGTTCTCGGGGAACATGATGGGAAGCACCTCCAGTCACCTAGAGTCAGTCGAGGCACCCACTGCCAACAAGGCCCTCCTCGAAAGCCTCCTCTCATCCCCCCACCCCCTTCTCTCGGAGGGGAAGAAGGGCCTCTACTTGGCGGTCGAGGGCATAGACGGTAGTGGTAAGACCACGCTCTCCCAGCTCCTCCAGAGGCTCCTCCAGGAAAAGGGGTGCAAGGCGGGCCTGGTCTGGGAGCCCTTCTACGAGGAGAGCAAAACACTCCTCGAGAAGGCCGGCTCCGCGGGACCCGTGGCTGAGGCCTACATCTTCGCCGCTGATCGCATACTCATGCACAGACTGGTCCTCGCGCCAATGCTGCGCGAGAGCGACGTTGTTGTGGGAGACAGGAGCCTCGTGGCCAGCCTCGCCTACCAGGTCACACGTGGCGCCCCCTTGGAGCTCGTTGTTGAGCTCAACAGGGAGGCCCTCCGGCCCGACCGGGTCTACCTCCTCGACCTAGAGCCCCATGAGGCCCGTAGGAGGCTTGAGAAGAGGGGGAAGGGGGGCCTCAGGTTTCTTGAGACAGTGCAGGAGAAGGTGAGGGAATCATACCTCCAGATAGCACGGCTTTTCCCCACACTAGTGAAGGTGCTGGATGCTACCCGTGCCCCCGAGGAGCTCGCGGCCCAGATTATCGAGGACCTTGCCCAGGGCCCGTCCCCCCTGTGCATCAAAGCTCCAAAAACCCCTTCCTCACCCTGATGAGCCCCCGCTCCGCCAGCTCCCCCAGTATCTCCCGTGCCCGCGCCCTGTCGACGCCCTCCCTCGCCATTATTATGTGGACTGCATCCCTCA
>JALWDA010000225.1 GCA_027014955.1 Desulfurococcales archaeon
GGCCAGCCAGGCATAGTCCATCCAAACGTGGCTCACGTACATGATGCCCAGCCCCCTGGCCCCGTTCTCTGCAGCCCCCCTAATCAGGGGGTAGCCCACTGTTAGCCACCATAGCAGGAAGTAGACGTTCAGTCCAGTAAGCAGCATCCCTGCAACGAGTGCGTCGAGTGCACCTAGGGAGCGTGGCTCCACCGCTCCCCCTGTCGCTGCTTCGCCTCGTAGAAGCGTGAGAGAGTCGCGGGCGAGCAGGTAGGAGAAATAGAGGAGGAAGACCACCACACCCGTGTTGAACAGGACCTTGTACCTCTCCAGAAAACTCCGGGCACGCTCCATGGTCTTTACGAGGAGGAGCACGTAGGGGAGCTCGACAATGGTATGGCCCAAGGCTATGAGCAGCCCGCCGAGGGGGCCCAGGGAGAGTCCTGAGACCACCGCCATTGCTGAAAGGGGGCCGGGGCTGAGGGCCCCGCTGGGGGTTATCATGAGCGTGTCTAGAACAAGCCTTTTGAGCGGCCCCCCGCCATCTCCAGTTGCCCTTGCATTCATACTGCTTTACCCCTCTCCCTCTTCTCCCCGGCTTGAAAGGCTCTTCTTTGAGAGAACCATCCTGGCACGCTCCTCCAGGACCCCCTCGTCCTCACATTCCCCTAGGCCCGCTAGTGAAACAAGCTCCTCCTCGCTGAGGGCCTCCCTGGCCCCGGGGACCTCGGCCTCCAGCTCCCTTATAACACTCCCCGCCTTCTCCAGGCAAGAGCGCGCCCTCCTCACCGCGTCCTCCAGGCGCCCCGCCAGCCTCAGCAGGGCCGCAACGTCAATCCCCTTGATGGTGAAGAGGAACACGACCGTCCCAGGGAGGAGCTCGTCCTGCTCAACCACCCGTGTCGCGAGAGTTATGCCACCCCTGCCCCTAACTATACCCGCCAGTCTCTTGGCGAGAACCATGAGCATCAATATGTCATCCAGGTCCTCACCCTCGTCATCAGCCTCAACGGCGACCACAAGGTCCCTGACCAAGAGCCCGGGGTCCGCCACCAGGTAGAGGCGGTTCCTCCTCGACCCCGCCACGAGTGAGAAGCTACTGGACCACTCACGCGCCTTATCCAGTATGGTGGAAGAGACAAGGCCGGGAAACTCCTGCGAGTCGAAAGAAAGCCAGACACAATCATCACAATAGCGGAGCTCGTGCTCGAAGAACTCCAGCGCGCCAAAGCCCTGGTCCACCATAGCCCTCCCCCGCGGGGACAGTATTCAATGCCTAGGGAAGACGTTGCTTTTAAACATACCTTAGACAGTATCGCACAGCCTCCTGGCAGAAGCAGAGCGGAAAGGTCCCCATCACAAGTGTTGAGAAAGTATGAAAGGTGTCTTAGGTGTTTCTTATAGCATTTCTTGCCGCTGTACGCGCCTCACTATCCCTATCCAGTAATTAAATCATAGCATGTAGCGGGGTCCTTCTAGGCCGTGCTAGTCAAAATACTCTGACTCCCTTAAGATGTTCATGTTTCGAAAAATGTTACCCGAACCCCGTTCCGGGTTTTTAACACATGCGATACAAGGGTAGATACAAGAGTACGTTACATCTATGCTCACACATTGCCATTAATCTCGCTTTAAATAGGACATGTAATATATCGGCAGAGAAGCCTCCCCAGAAGTCCTGCGAAGCCTTTATCCACACTATTCCTCTTCCACAGGAGTGTGTAGAAGAAGAGACGTTATTTGTAAATTAAAAAGATTCACTTTAGGAGGAGCAGCCTTCTCGGCTTTTCTCCTGGGTTGAGGGGGAGGAGGGCGTTGCCCAACATGTATAGTAGGGTGGCTAGGCCGAAGGCTCCTATGAAGGCCATGGTTTCCCAGCTGTAGAGATACTTGGAGAGCAGCAGGGCGGCATCAAGGTGAGGCTCTTGTGTGGCGTAGGGGGCTAGGGTGGCGTACATTGGGTTCTCCTGGAGCTTGAGTGCCTGGCCCCCGTAGTTGAAGGGGACCAGCAGGAGCAGGGCTATGCCTATTATTGCTAGGGCTCCTGAGGCTCTTAGGAGTGTGGTTGAGTGGGTGTTCTTTGGTCGTAGGAGGTGTAGGATTGTTATTGCGGCTGGTATTGCGAAGCCTGGGAGCACGTAGCCTATCCAGAAGTACCCGCTCATATAGCCTCTTATTATCTCACCTACTAGGGGCTGGGCGAGGCCCCAGCTGTAGAGTGCCAGGAGGCTCCAGAAGACTATCATTGCTGTTGAGGCGACCGCGGCGAGGTGCTCCCAGAGCACCATCCTCCTGAGCCCCGCGGTCGCGCATTCCTTCCTACTGCAGGTGAGGAGCTCTAGGGAGGAGCCGAGCACGAAGGCGGCTAGGACGAAGAATATCCCCGTGTAGACCCCGTACCATGCTGGGACGGCTATGTTCATCCCGAAGGCGAGGCCCAGGTTCATCTCCAGGTTTATGCTGGTCACGAGGGTGATGCCCGCGAGCAGCTTCGTCCTCTGCTCGCCAGGGCTCCAGCCCCTTATCAGTGTCACCAGCAGGGCCGCGAGGCTGGCGGCGTATATCAGGTAGAGGAGGGCGTTCCAGGCTATCCTGGACTTGGGGTTGAAGCCCAGGTAGAACCACGCTGCTTTGCCCGGGTGGAGGACGTCACTGAACACCAGCAGTATGCCGGGTACTAGGGCCGCCATTGCAGTCCATGCGGTTCTCTTGAGCCTCTCCGCCGCGTGGGGGTCTCTCAGTATGTAGGACTGTATTATTGCCGAGTCAATGATGCCCCCCGACATTATTGCGAAGAACACGTAGCCAACCACCATGACGCCCCAGGGAAGCAGCGTCTGCTCCGAGACGGCCTCTTGGGGACTCCTGTACTTGTACACTCCCACGACCATCAAGGCGAGTAGTATTAGGGACAAGGCTGTTATGGGCAGGTTCCTTCCCCTAAACAGGTCTGAAACTTGTGACACGGCGGTCACCTCCTCTTCTCCGGGAGTATGAAGAGCAGCCTGGGCTTGGTCCCGTAGGTGGGTAGGAGGCTAACGGCCTTGCCGCCCTCCACGATACTCCTCACGCGCTCGTCCTCCATTGTCCCGAAAATACGGGCGTCGAATGCGCAGGCCTCTACACACGCGGGTGTCCACATGCCCCCCTCCGCTTCATCGGCCCTGTGGGCGCAGAAGTTGCACTTGTCTGGGAACCCGGGTTTTAGGCCATACTTGTTGGGAGGCTCTCCCCGCAGCTCCCCCCGGTAGAGCGTCCTCACCCCGTAGGGGCAGGCGACTATACACGCCCGGCAGCCGACACACTTGTCCGTGTCAAGCCTCACCACACCCCTCTCATCGGTGAACGTCGCTCCTGTGGGACATGCTATCTCACAGGGGGCGTTCTCACAGTGCATACACTGTATGAACACCGGGGTCCCGGATGGAACCCCAGCGTCGTCGGAGAGGTAGACGGGCTTGGTCCTGGCGTAGAGGAGGGAGTTTTCGGGGAGCTCCACCTCCTCGCCGTTCTGGCGGGCCACGTTCTCCCTGAGGCACGCGATAGAGCAGGCCATACAGCCGACGCAGGAGTTCATGTCTATTATCATGAGGACCTTGGATGACTTGGCCTCCGCCATACTTTTCTC
Organism: Desulfurococcales archaeon; assembly: GCA_027014955.1. GTDB lineage: Archaea > Thermoproteota > Thermoprotei_A > Sulfolobales > Fervidicoccaceae > JALTXS01. The sequence goes on from JALWDA010000225.1 coordinate 3,608, forward strand.
ACCCCGTCAGTCTCTCTATCCTGACTATCACGTCGCACTGCATGGAGCGTCCCCCCTCCTCGGGTAGCATGTCCTCCAGCTTCATCAACATGTTTGTGTTAATCCCAAGCCCGCCTCCCTGTGAGAAGAGCCTTGTCTTAAGGAGTCCACCAGGCGTCTCTATCTCCACCTCCTTGTCGGCAGGACCCGCGTTGGTTCCATGAGGGGCAAGCACCACTGTTGGGTGTATTCCTCTCGATAGCCTCACACGGGCCTTCAGGGTGCCGCCGGGACCCACAATACGGACGAGGTCCCCGTCCCTGATACCCAGCCTGCGCGCCCTCTCCTCGTTGATGACCACGCCGTCTAGCCTGTCCCAGGCGAGGGAGTCGTTGACGAGTCTCGAGAACCTGACCCACATGTTGGTTGCTGTCATGCGGTGGAATATGTCCACTGCGACAAACTCGTCTTCCCCTAGGTTGCTCTTGGCCGTCATCCAAGCAGGCTCTATCCAAATGGGAAGGGGGTTGAGGAGGCTCTTCCTACCCAGCATTGCGCGGTGCTCTTGGAGGCCCTTTACGCTGATTAGCTCTATCTCTCCCGTGACGTTGGCGTGTCCCTTCCCCTTGAGGGGGTGGTAGAGGGGCTGGTCGTAGACCATGTAGACCCCGTGCTTGGCTAGCGTGTTGTAGTCTATGCCCAGCTTCTCGGCCTGCATCCTCCAGATGGACTCGGCGTCGGCTAGTTTCTCGTACTTGCCCGCGTTGGCGGGGTCGAGCCTCTTGCCCAGCTCCGCTACCACCCACCATCCGGGCCTCGCGTCCACCCCGGGTGGCGGGTCCACTGCTTTCTCCACGACGAATATCTGGGACCGGCCGGTCTTGGCCACGGAGTTGAGGGTGGGGGAGGTTTCCTCGAAGAACATGGTGAGGGGCAGGACCAGGTCCGCGTAGAGGGTGGTCTCGTTCAGCGTGTTGTCCATTACTATGACGTGGTCGAGCTTCTCCAGCGCCTTTATCACGTCGGCGCTTCCCTGGACGTGGCCGACGAGGTTCTGGTTGATTATTATTGCGACTTTGTAGGGGTGGGGCTTTTCCTCGAGTATGGATTTTATGGCTAGCATGCTGTAGCACTTCTTGTGAATGAGCTTGTAGCCCTGCTTCTCCCAGTACTTGTAGAGGGGCTCGCCCTGCGCTCCCTGGCCCTTTATGCCGAGGAGGTCGAGGGGGTTCTTTATCTTGGGCTTTCGAGGCCACGCTATGCCGCCCTTGGCACCGAAGGCGCCCAGGAGAGCGTCTATTATGAAGCGGACCCTGAACATCATCCCCTCGTTAAGGTACCTCGTCCCCTTGTACCCGTGGTCTATGAAGGCCTGGGGCGCGTAGGAGTAGAGGTCCCGGGCAAGCCACTCTATCTCTTCTGCTGGAACCCCTGTTATCTTCTCAGCCCATTTAGGAGTGTACTTCTCGACAGCATCCCAGAGCAAGCGCAGCACTGTCTTCACGGGAACGCCGTCTACCTCACCCTCCCACATGAGGACGGGGCTTTTTGCCTCTGTCTTGGGCTTTACTTTGCCATCCGCCTCATCCATTACAGCGTATGTCTTCTTGCCCTCCATCTGGGGGTTGTCGTAGAGCCCCAAGGGCTCCATTGTGTCGGTTCGCACCAGCATAGGGGCGTTAGTGTACCTCGCAACATAATCCCTGTCGTAGAGGCCGTCCCGGAGCATGACATGGAGCAACGCCAGCTCTATCGCGAGGTCCGTGCCAGGTGGTATTATGTAGTAGTGGTCGGAGAGGGCTGTGAGGCGAGACTCCCTGACGTCAAATGTTATTATCTTCATGCCCCTCCTGCGTCCCTCTGAGAACATCTTGGTCCAAGGGGACGAGACTATGCCCTCAACGGGGTTCCGCCCCATGAACACGACCAGCCGCGCGTACTTGTAGTCGGGCCGGAAGCCTCCTGGTCCTATTTGTTTCCCGAAGACCCACCAAGCCCCCGAGTCCATACCCGTGTGACAGGTGTCGCAATGCTTGGTGATGTTGGGTATGCCGACGACGCCTCCGAGGAATTTCTTCATTATACCCACATCGGGGCCCTGGTGGGCGAATACGATGATTTCCTCGGGCTGGTAGCTCTTTAGGATGTTGGCTAGCTTGTCAAGGGCCTCGTCCCAGGTAATCTGCCTGTACTTGCCCTGCCCCCTCTCCCCCACCCTTTCTAAGGGCCCTGGGGGCCTTTCCTTTACAAACTTTGCCTCGAACAGGGTCTGCGGGCGCCCGCAGACCGCGTATTCACTCTCGTCCCCATAGCTGTTGAAGGCCACGAACCGTATAACCCTCCCCCCATCGGTTACGAATATCTTCAGGGGGCACCTCTGCCCACAAATGAAGCAGGCGTTCCTAGCCACCCTATACTCGATGCCACTTTTCCTGAGGAGCTCCTCAACCTGCTCAGCACTAGTGCCCAAGAGCAGCGGCTTGGCAGCGGGAAGGCTGACTGCGATTGCCCCTAGCCCAGCCGCCTTCAGCAGGGTTCTCCGACCCAACTTCACCTTTCTATCTGGTGAGGTTGGCATATTGTGAGCACCAGGCTATGTTTTCAATATCTATTTCTAAATTTAAATTAATATAAATTTCAGTTCGATGACCAAATAAATATAAAACCGAAA
>JALWDA010000226.1:0-7257 GCA_027014955.1 Desulfurococcales archaeon
TACAGACGCTCTCCAGGTCAGCCCTGTAGACAAGGGCCAGCACGGGCTCTCCCCCATAGCCCCTCATCCACAGTGCCCCCATCAACCTGAATCTCTCAATCCCAAGCCCCGTCTCCTCCCTGACTTCGCGCTCCACTGCATGGTCCGGGGGCTCGCCGCACCTTATCTTCCCTCCAGGAAGCTCATAGAAGTGCCCCCTCCTCACAACAAGGACCTTGCCCCCGCACCTGACCACCGCGAGCACGATGGGTAGGGGGTTGCAGTATCCTTTCTCGCCGGTTCTCTCCTCAGATTGAGGAGGCATAGCCCCGGGGGCCCTCCGCCACCATCTCTGCCAGCCTCACGTAGTTCCTCCTAAGCACCTCCAGGGCCCGTAGTCCCTTGTCCCTCGACGCGAGTGCGGGCTCTCCGAACACGCCGTCCCCCAGGTCCACAGACCTGTAGATATTGGCCCGCGCCCCGGGGGCTGGCTCTATTGAGAAGGGCCAGGGACGCGGCTCTCCCCTGGGCGGCTGGGTGCGGAGCTCTCCCCCGAGGGCTAGGAAGAGGCTGGTCTCAACCTCCTCCGCGTGGGCGAAAACCTTCTCCTCAAAGATGGACATGCCCTCGTCCCCGAGCATCCTCCACCAGTCAGTGTGCACCATCACCGCCTCGGGGTAGCTGACCATGGCCTCGTCCAGGAGGGTTGACAGAAGCCCACTGTTACCCCCATGGCCGTTCACAACGATGACGTGGGTGGTCACCTCTGAGAGTATCTGGCCCAAGACGTCCATGAAGAGTGAGGCGAAGGTCCCCGACGCCAGTGTCAGGGTACCGGGGAAGGGCTTCCAGTGAAAGCTCAGCCCAGGGCAGAGGGCCGGGGCGACAAGAGCGTTCAGCCCCGTATCCTCGCCAATGCTTCTCCCCACTTCAGCGGAGATCCTCTCCGCGAGGAAGCAGTCAGTGTCCAGGGGGAGGTGGGGACCGTGTTGTTCTATGCTTCCCGTTGGAAGGAGGACCACCACATCACCCTTCTCCACGAAGTCCTTGAACTCGGGATATGACGCCCTTCTCCATAGGAGAAACCCCATGGCAAACCACTCCCGACAAGCAATTAACTTGAGGCCCCGGAGGGTCATGTCCCCCGGAAGCCGCTGGCACCTTCTTTGAGGAGGAGGACCCGCCCCTGCTTCCTCCCCTCCCTCCTTATCGTATCTAGGGCGAGGGTGGCCAGGCCGAGGGCCCTACGAGGCGTTGCCGCCACACCTATGCCAGCCTTTAGGTCGTCGCTTATTATGGTCCTCAGGCCCTCCTCGCCGCTGGGTGGGAGGACCGCGATTATGTTGTCGCCCCCCAGGTATGAGACGATAGCGCCTCTCGGGGACAGCCTCTTCTGGAGGCCACTGTAGAGGCCGACCACCTTGACATAACTCTCGTAAACAGTCACGCCGTCGCGGGAGAGGGTAGAGCTTATGTCATTGACGTCAATGTGGGCGATGGTTGAGACCTCCTCCCCCCTGCATAGCTGGTGCTCGACCACCTCCCCGCGGCCCGCTTTCATAAGCCTCCGGGTGGACTCGCTTTCGGCCTCCCGGGGGCTCCCTGCCTTGGCCAGGGCTATCCGGAAGGGCACGGGAGCCTCGCTCCTCAGGACCTCGAGGAGGGGGTCGAGGTGCGCCACGTTCTCGGCTAGGAGCACCATGTAGTCCATACGCAGGGGGATAACGTAGGCCTCAACCTCCTTGGCGGCACGCTGGAGACCCGCGTAGAGGCGGGCCTGGGTCTCCTGAATCCTCCACTCACGGTCATGGCCCAGCGTCTCGGTCCACTCCCGGTACCCCATAAGCTCGACAACGCCCAGCCTAACACAGCCCATGCCGCCGCACCGCCGACACTTGTGCCCACAATGCTCTCCGGCCGGGGCCCTAACAAGCCTAGGGTATAAACGCCCCTCAGTTCGCGGTAATGTCCTCACCACCCCCCAAACCCGGGGGCTCACTGGGGGGCAAGTCTCCTCATCGGGGGAAGCGCCCCGTTCAATAGTGTAGCGTTGGGATTAAAAACCCCTCGCACCGGGAATAAAACAGTGGCACCCACAGGGCATGCACCCGCCCACACGGGGCCGTCGTCTAGCTTGGCTAGGATGCCAGCCTGGGGGTGTACCCCGCGGCCAAGCATGGGTGTCACCAGATCGCTGGTGGTCCCGGGTTCAAATCCCGGCGGCCCCACCACTCTTTCTATCTAGTTCTCTAAGTAGACTTACTCAAGATGAACAATTAGGACACAGCACGGGGAACATGGTTTTCTGCAGGTTCTCAGAAGCCAACCTCACAACCCAGAATCCCGGGTCAATGGCCCGAGGGCCTGTTACCAGTTCCGTGCTGATGTTGTGACTGTAAAATAGGGAGAAAACCTGCGAAGACCCCGTAAACTCTTAGGAAAAAAATACCTGGATTAGGGCTATCCGGTTGGCTTACTTCTTCTCCTCTCCTCCGCAGGCGGCTCCCATTCCCTTTGCTATAGCAACCAGCATTCCCAGGCCCCTCTTCACATCCTCGTCCCTCAGGGCCCCCAGCAGGCCTAGGAGGCCCACGGGTTTTGCCTCGTTGTAGGCGTAGGCCAGGCCCTTCACGCTGCACCGGGTGAGCTCCTCAAGCGCCGCCTTGGCGTCTATAAAAGCGTCGTCCTCCACCCGGTTTATGCCGCCCTGGAGCGCGTCGGCCAGTCCCAGTGCCCGGTAAAGGGCCTTGTCTCCCGAGAGGCTGGTGAGTATCTCCTCGCCCCTCTCGGCGAGCTCCGCGAGGAGGTCTAGTATGCCCGTCCGCTTGAGCTCCACGGCGACCCGGGCGAGTGTCTTGAGACTCTCAATCTCCTCTCCTGCCAGCAGGCTCTGCTCTTCTCCCATCGCGGCTCACCTCAAAGGGTCTTTATCGCCTCTATCCAGGCGTGGTAAAAGGCCTGCTTGAAGAACTTCACCAGAGGGCTTCGTGCTATGGTGAAGCACTTCAGCACCCTCTTCCCCTGGGACTCGTCGTAGGGCGAGCTACAGTAGCCCGCGAACCCCGAGGTCCCAAAGTAGCCCACACAGGGCATCATTCCACAGGGGTCCACCACCTCCCCCACCCCGAGGATGTCGGCGACCAGGTTGTCGGCAGCGACCTCGCTGGCATAGTGCACAGGTATGCCCGCGGTCACGAGGCCCGCGGGGGGCATGGAATGCTCGCCGGTCATGAACACGTCGTCGTACTCAGGGTGCCTGAACGTGTCGCCCCTCGTGGGCGCGAACCGGGGGTCCTGCTTCCACACGAAGCCCTCGCTGGCCTCCAGCACGCTGGGGAGCCTGCTGGGCGGTACCTTTATTAGGAGGTCGTACCGGCCCTCATATCCCCCGGCCCTCACCATCCTCTTCTCGCGGTCGACCTCCTCGAGCGTCTTTGTCCCGAGGCCCACGAACTCGACGCCGAGCTCCTCCATCTTCTCCGCCCAAGCCTGGCTGATGTCGGGGCCCAGGGGGCCGAGGGGCTTGTCACCGGGGGTGACCAGCGTGACGCTGTGTTTGACTCCACGGCTCTTCAGTGTCTCGGCGAGGAAGGTGGCTACCTCGTAGGGGTACATGCCGCACCTGTGGGGGACCTCGGGCACCAGGACTATTACGTCACCTCCCCTGAACCTAGCCAGCTCCCTCCTCATCTCCAGGGCTCCTTCCAGGGTGTAGTTGTGAACACCCGCCTCCGCGAGCCCGGGGTAGGCGTCCCACCCGTAGCGCGTACCCACGCTGACCACTAGGTAGTCGTACTCCAGCTCCCCCTCCTTCTCCAGCTTCACCCTCCTGTCCGCAGCGTCTATCCGGGTTGCACGGTCTATGACCACCCTGGCGCCCAGCTTGGCGAAGTTCTTCACAGGAGCCCGTACCTTCTCGGGCTGGGTGAGGTTGAGGGCAATATCCGCGTAGAGGGGCTGGAAGTCATGGTGGGGGCTCTCGGAAACCAGTGTTATGTCGAGCCCCACGCCGCTCTCGGCGGCCCTTCGGGCGAGCCGCTTCAGGGATATGTAGCCCCCCACGCCGCCCCCTAGTATAACGACTTTCTTACGCGAGCCGTTCTCGGACAAGGCTGTGCACCTTGGTGGGGTTTGTTGGGTTGTGTGCAAAAATTTTGTGATTATGGATATTATTCGGCATTTGTAGCTGTATATACACTAGTCTCCCGGATACCCTTATTAAACTCTAACCCCTAAACACCACACGGCCACGCTTCCTTGAAAGGGTGACGCCCATGGTAACGGTGGAGAAGAAGGAACGTCCCTTCCAGACAATAAAGCTGGCGAGCAGGGAGATACCCGTCGACGAGCACCTCCTCACAGTGATGAGAAGGTACGTGCAGACCCAGATGACCCTAGAGGACCTGGCCCGCGAGCTGGGCCTGGAGGGCTGGGAGGAGGCCTACGAGCTGGTCAAGAAGATGCCCGCATGGCTCATGTGGACACCCTTCACCCTCTGGGAGATAAGCGAGTAGCCCCCGGGGAACCCCTTGAGAGTGGACGGTGAGGAGCTCCTCCAACGCCTTCGCTATGCGACACGCCTTGTTGACGAGGACTATGTCGTAAGGTGGGCGGTCAAGAAGGGCCTCCCCGCCTTCCTTGCCCTCGTCTCTGTTATACTCAGCCAGAACACGAGCGATAAGAACGCCCTCAGGTCACTCCGGCTTCTCATGGACCGGGGCCTCGACACCCCCCAGAGGATACTCGCCTCCCCCGAAGACATGGTGCTCGAGGCCCTCCGGCCCTCAGGAATGTACCGCCAGAGGCTGGCGACGCTCAAGAGGCTCTCACAAGCCATAGTGGAGGAGGGGCTCGACCTCGAGGCTCTTTGCAGGAAGCCCACCCCCGAGGCCCTGGGGGAGCTAACGCGGGTCAAGGGAATAGGAGTCAAGACGGCAGAGGTCTTCCTCTCAGCCTACTGCGGACACCCCACCTTCCCCATAGACCGCCACATCATGCGGATAACCCGCAGGGTGACGGGCAGGGACAAGATGGGCTACCGGGACGCCAGCGATTTCTGGAAAAACATCTTCCCACCCCAACACTACCGAGAGGCGCACCTGAGGCTCATAGATGTTGGCCGCCAGTACTGTCGCCCTCGCAACCCCCGCTGCGGCGAATGTCCCCTCAACAGAATGTGCGCCTACGCACTAAGGAGGGTGATAGGGGGACACTAGTGGGCCTCCTGATAGCAACAACCCGACCCGGGGGAGAGGAGCACGCCGCCCTGGAGCTGGGCGACGCCCTGTTTAGGAGAGACCCCCAGGTGGACCCCCGGCCATCGGGGTTCCGGGGGACCGTTATTGTGGAGACCCGTCTCGACAGCCTCCATGCCTACCTCATCCTAGTGGGCCAGGTGCTGTCGCATATAAGGAGGCTCGTCCCACTATATCCTCCCCCCCGACTAGTACAGTTGGCGAAGGAACGCCTGGACCCTGGGGCCCTGGGGGCTGTGCATGTGAGGTGCGAGCTGAGGGGGCGGAGGGAGGAATGCGACGACATTGTGGAGGGGTTGTTGAGGGAGCTGGGTTCCCTGGAGTCGCCTCGTAGCAGGGCTTCCCTAGTCCTACACGTAGAGGGGGTCCTGAACCGGTGGGGGGCCATGCTCCTCCCCCGGGGATGCGATAATCTTGACAAGCTCTACGGGGACCCTGGGCTGAGGAGGACTTGTATAGGGTTTGTCAAGAAAATAATAGCAGGAGCAACTCGTAACCCTTAGCGGAGGGCCATGGCAATGATAGGAGGCGCCATACTCTCCCGGGTGGAGGAGAGGGTAAAAACCGCTCTCGAGAGCCCCCGGGAGGCCATATCCCTGCTAGAGGAGGCCCAAGAGTCCCTCACCCAGCGAACCGGGGGACGGAGGATAATCACCGAGGAGGCCCCCAGGGTTCCCCGCCTGGTGGTCGTGGGTGACATACACGGCGACTACCCTAGCCTCGAGAAAACCCTGAAGCTGGCCAGGAGGCAGGGCTTCCCCGAAGACGCGGGAATCCTTTTCCTGGGCGACTACGTTGACAGGGGTCCCCAGCAGGCGCGGTCCTTCTACACTGTCCTGACCCTCTTCCACGAGTTCCCCGACCGCGTCTACCTTCTACGAGGCAACCATGAGCCCCCCGAGGAGCTGCCTGTGCATCCCCACGACTTCCCCCTCGAGCTTAGGTCCCTATATGGGGATAGGTATGATGAGGTCTACCGGGCCTCTCAGCGCGTGTTCGACGCCCTCCCCCTGGCCCTCTACTGGCGCAAGGCGGGGCTCCTAGCGCTGCACGGAGGGCTCCCCACGGAGACCTTCGGCAGGGAGGATGCGGGGCTGGAGGAATACCTTGGCGGCGCTACGGGTGAGTGGAACCCCATATACACCGAGATACTGTGGAACGACCCTACCGAGATGGTCCCCTACAGGACCCCCTCGATAAGGGGGGCTGGCTATCTCTTCGGACCCCGGGTGACCGAGTGGGTCTCGAAGAGATACAATGTAGGCCTCGTGGTTAGGGGCCATGAGGCGGTTTACGAGGGGTATAAGCTCAACCATGGCTCACGCGTACTCACCCTGTTCAGCAGGAGAGGGCCTCCCTACCATAATGAGAGGGCCTGCGTCTACGTGGCGGGCTTGGAGGACAAAGTATCCTTCGAGCCCAGTGGTCTTCACTGTTTTTAAGGAACTGGCCCATTGCCGGGGGCATATGGTATTACCGTGTCAATTTTTATCACGCCCCCCAGCACGGACGTTAGGGGAGCCAGGCCTGTTTTGTAATGTCCATCCCTCTCCCACGGGTTGGGCGGTTGACCAGTATTCTTCGTTATAATAACTATGGAGTCGCCTGGTATCACTAGCGTGTGCCAGTATACCGTTATTAGCCATGCAGATGACCCGATATACCTCCATCCCACGATTCTCAAGGGGGTGTATAGATTGGGTTCGGAGAACCCCGACTCTAGGACCGAAGTCATAGCCGGTATAACCACCTTCATGGCCATGGCGTACATCCTCATAGTGAACCCCGTGATCTTGTCCAACGCGGGAATGCCCCTCGGCCCCCTCGTGGTCTCCACGGCGCTGATAGCGGGGCTGGCGACGCTCTTGACGGGGCTCTACGCCCGTCTGCCCTTCGCGATGGCTCCCTACATGGGGGAGAACGTCTTCTTCACATTCGTCCTGGTTCTGGGAATGGGGGTCACATGGCAGGTGGCGCTCGGCACGGTGTTCTGGGGGGGCCTGATATTCCTCATAGTAACGCT
>JALWDA010000226.1:7267-20020 GCA_027014955.1 Desulfurococcales archaeon
GCTCAGGCAGGTGCTTGCAAAGGCGGTTCCCGACTACGTGTCATCGGCGTGGGCGGTTGGCATTGGGCTCTTCCTGATGTTCGTGGGCTTCGCCGCGGCTGGCCTGAGCCTCCCCAACGTGCCCGGCGCGCCGGTCAAGGTGGGTGACCTGACGAGGGCTCAGGCGGTCGTCATCATCCTGGGCACGATGGTGACGCTGGGACTCCTGATAAGGGGGTTCAAGGCAGGGATACTCCTCGGCATCCTGGTGACCGCGGTAATGCTAGCGGCAGCGGGGGTGCCCGTGAGCGGGGGAGAGGGCCTGGCGGGGTTCCCTAACCCCGGCGAGGTTTTCTTAAAGCTGGACGTGATGGGGGCTCTCAAGAACCCCGTGCTCATCCCGATAATACTAGTGCTCTTCCTCGTAGACATGTTCGACACCATGGGTACTGTCGTGGGGCTTTCCCAGAAGATAGGGCGCAGGATAAGTAGGGAGGAACTGGAGCGGGTCTTCCGCATAGACGCCCTGGCGAGCACCCTGGCCCCCCTCTTCGGCGTCAGCACATCGGGGACGTTCATAGAGAGCGCCGCGGGCATCGAGGCGGGGGGCAAGACGGGTAAGGCCAGCATAGTGACGGGCCTGCTCTTCCTGGCAAGCATCCCCCTAGCGGGTGTAATAGGGGGGATGAACCCGGGCTTCCTCCAGCTAGCCTCGGCGCCCGCCCTGATAGCGGTTGGGATACTCATGATGACAGTTCTGGGCAAGATAGATTTCAACGACCCCCTCCACTACATCCCCGCCGCTGCGACGATAATGTTCATGATCTTCACCTTCAACATAGCGATGGGCATAGCCGCGAGCCTCATAGCCTACCCCCTGACAGCGCTTGTGCTGGGAAGGCTGAAGGAGGTGCATCCAATAGCATGGGTCCTACTGGTGCTGAGCCTGCTGCTCTTCGTCTTCTACCCCTACCCCACCTCCTAGCAACGCATTGTCTGTCCCAAAAGCCCCCGCTAGGACAACCTTTTTCCCCCGCTAGGCTTTTTCACAAGACTTCCTCTAGGGACCCATGTCACTTGTTTTGAATGTAGGACCGGGATGTGAGCGGTACTGCTGAGCTCTAGTGTCTTGGGGAAAACGTTTACATCCCTAGATCACTAATATTACTCAACCAGAAACCCGCGCGTGTTCTCCCAGTATCCGGGGTGTTACATTGGTCCTGCCAGGCGGGGCGCCACCCCACTCCAGGGGGTTGAAGAAGCTCATAGACCAGGTCTACGACCTGGGCGTGGACCTGGGAATACCCATGATCCCCTATGATGACGCCATTGCGGTTTATAGTCTCATCTACATGTTCGCCCTCCAGGACGAGAGCCCCTCCATACTCGACGCGGGGGCAGGCGTGGGCTACAGCACACTGTGGATGGCGAAAGCCCTGGCGGACGCGGGCCACGTTCCCAGGGGCTATGCCCTCGAGCACCGGCCTGAGAGGTTCCGGGTGCTTAGGGACACCCTGTCCAAGCTCAGGGAGCAGACGGGGGCCCTTATAGAGCCGGTCAACGAGGAGGCCCTGAGCTTCGTGGAGAGAGCGGGTATGCTTGAGGTTAACATTGTTTTCCTCGACATAGAGAAAACCAAGTACATACCCTTCCTCGAGAAGGCGGTGCAGAAGACCCGGAGGCCCACTCTAATAATGGTCCACAACATGCTCTACCCCTTCGAGGAGATTGGGGAGGAGGTCAACGCCTTCCTCACCAAGCTGGGGTGGAGGGGCACCCTAATACCAACCGAGATGGGCCTGGGGGTCTACTATAAGGAGAGAAGGTAGTCACCAAACATCCCCCACAACGGCCCCATCTCATCCGCCTAGCCACTCCCGGCATTTCCTTCAGGAGATGGCCCTGGGCCAGCAGGGTGTTCACTTTGACAAAATGCCCCGGGCAATAGATGTTTACTTTGTTATACTTTGATGGAATTCCGTTAACTTTGTTGAGCTCAATATTATCAACCATTTGACCTCATGAATTAACACCAGTACCTGGAGGACCCCTAGGGTGTTCTCGGCATGGTCAGCCTTATGCTGGTCTACGACATACTCCGGTGGGAGGAGAAGGACATTATAGCGAAGGCACGGGAGAGAGGCCTGGGCCTGAGGCTCCTTCACATAAACTCTAAGCCTCTCCACGTGGGGCGAAACGGGTTCTCCCCTGACATGGTGGCCCTCCAGAGGTGCGTGTCCTTCAATAAGGCCATGGCCTCCACCCTGGTGCTGGAGTCCGGGGGCCTCCGGGTGGTTAACAACAGCCACGCCCTCATGGTGTCGGAGGACAAGCTCTGGACCCAGTCCCTTCTCATAAGGAACGGCATCACCACCCCCCGCACAATAATATCCTTCGAGCCCCACACGACAGTGGATGCGGCCAAGGAGCTCGGGTTCCCCGTGGTCATCAAGCCCCTGAAGGGCAGCTGGGGCCGCCTAGTGTCCCTGGGAAGGGACGAGGAGGAGGTAAGGTCCATAGCCGAGCACAGGACCTACCTGGGGGACCACTACAAGATAGCCTACGTGCAGGAGTACGTGCGAAAACCCGGCCGTGACATCAGGAGCTTCTGCCTAGGAGACACGGTGCCAGCGGCCATCTACCGCGTTAGCCCCCACTGGATAACCAACACGGCCCGAGGCGGGAAAGCCGAGCCCGCCCCAATAACCCCGGAGCTAGAGGAGATAACCCTGAGGGCCTGCAGGGCTGTGGGGGTCGAGTTCGGGGGCGTTGACATTGTGGAGGACCCTGAGAGGGGCTACATGGTGCTCGAGGTGAACGGGGTCCCCGAGTACAAGAACACTATAAGGGTGACCGGAGTCGACCTCTCAAGCCTCCTCCTAGACTACCTTGTGAGCCTCTACAAGCGATAGCCCCACTCCCTTGCACAAGGGCTTCAGATTTCTCTTGGGAAACACTGTTATTCCCCCAGATACCATCTTATCCACAACCTAGACCATCGAAGGGTGATGCACATGGTAGAGCTCGTTCGCTTCCAAGAACACCGGGGTCTCAGGATAGTACGGGGCGAGATGCAGTACGTGTGGGACGACAAGGGCAACCGCTACCTAGACGCTCACACGGGCCACGGCGTGGCGTTCCTGGGCCACTCTAACCCGAGGATAGTGGAGGCCCTCTGCGGGCAGGCCAGCAGGATAATGACCCTCACCCCAGCGTTCACCAGCGAGCTTGAGGAGGAGCTGTCGGAGAGGCTCTCCCAGATAGCCCCCCGAGGCCTTGACTCGGTGTTCTTCCAGAACAGCGGGGCCGAGGCCGTTGAGGCGGCTCTCAAGCTAGCATGGGCCTACACTGGGAGAAACAGAATAGTGGCTTTCAAGAACAGCTTCCATGGTAGGACCCACGGTGCCCTCAGCCTCACATGGAACCCCAAGTACCGCAAGGGCTTCCCCCTCATGGGGGAGGTGGTTTTCACAGAATACAATGCCCCCCACGAGGAGCTGGAGAAGGTAATAGACGACAGCGTTGCCGCCGTGGTCGTCGAGCCTGTGCAGGGAGAGGGGGGGATAGTCCCCGCTAAGCCCGAGTTCCTTCAGAGCCTGAGAAAGCTAACCCGGGAAGCAGGCGCACTTCTGGTTCTCGACGAGATACAGGCTGGCTTCGGACGAACTGGCCACACGTGGGCCCACGAGCCCACCGGGATAGGGCCCGACATTCTCCTTGCCGGCAAGTCGGTGGGCGGCGGATTCCCCGTTTCTCTAATCTTCACACGCCCCGAGATAGCGGAGAGCCTCAAGGGCGGAAGGCACGGCTCAACCTTCGCCGCCAGCCCCCTGGCCCAAGCAGCGGTCCTGGGGGCCCTCAGGGTCTTCGCAGAAGACCATGTACCCGAGAGGGTACAGGAGGGCTCCCGGGAGCTGGGCGACCTCCTCGAGGACAGGGTCAGCGGAACCAGGCCCGTGAGGAGCACCCGGCTCGCGGGGTACATGGTTGGGGTTGAGCTCCGCTTTCCCCCGGGCAAGGCCATAAGGTGTCTACAGACCAGGGGGGTTCTGGCACTGAAGGCAGGGGCCACGGTGGTCAGGTTCCTCCCACCCTACATGATAACCAGCGATGACAGGCACGCCATTGCGGGTGGTCTACGTGAGTGCCTCTGTGGAGAATACGGCTGTTAGCCTCCTTAAGAGCCTTCTCCAAGCCTACAGCCCCTCCGGCGAAGAGGAGGAGGCCGTCAGGGTCGCCATCGAATGGGCCCGTGCCCAGGGGCTTGATGCTTGGAAGGACTCCTCGGGCAGCCTCTACGCCTCCCCCGGTGACCGTGAGGCCCGGGTCCTCCTGGCCGGGCACATAGACACGGTCCCCGGGTTCATAGAGGTGAGGGAGGAGGCGGGAAGAATATACGGTAGGGGGGCGGTCGATGCCAAGGGGCCCCTAACTGCGATGCTCGTCGCCCTCTCCCTCATTGCGGGCGAGGCCAGGAGGCAGGACTGTCCCGTGGCTGTCGCGGGGCTCTCGGGGGAGGAGGCGGACAGCCCGGGTGCTAGGAGGCTGGTTGAGAGCGGGGTGCCCCCCTACGTGGTCATAGGGGAGCCCAGCAGCACGACGAAGGTCATAATAGGATACCGTGGTGGGGCTCTTCTCCGTATAGTCTGCAGGGGGCGGGGCGGTCACGCGTCCACCCCCTGGGCGGGGGACAGCGCGCTGGAGAAGCTTGTCAATGCAATTGTGGGGCTCCGGGAGAAGTTCAAGACCACCACAGTCAAGGAGCCCAGCCTCGCCTTCACTGTGGTGAGTGCGGGGGAGGACTACAATGTCATACCAAGCCACGCGGAGGCCCTGGCGGACCTGAGGATACCCTGGGGCTACAGCCTCTCCCAGGTCATTGAGACGATAGAGGCCCTGCTCCCCCCCGACTGCTCCCTCGAGTACCGGAAGGGCCTGGAGCCCGTGAGGGTCCCGCCCTCAAACATCGTGCCAAGGAGCCTCACGAGGGCAATAATACAAGCAGGAGGCCAGCCCCAGCTGGCCCTCAAGGCGGGGAGCAGTGACATGAACCACCTGGCCCCCCACACTAGGGGCATAGCAGCCTATGGCCCGGGGGACTCCTCGCTCTCCCACACTACGGTGGAGAGCATAACCCGAGAGGAGCTCCTCTTCGGGGTTCGCGTATACGAGAAGGCTGTTCTCGAGCTCTGTGTAAAAACCCGGGATGATGGGGCCGTGCCCCTGCCCCCGGGCGTGTGAGTCCTCTGCCTCGCTCTACTTTTTCTCAGGCCGCTCGATGGCCTTGCTCCTGCTAAGCCCTAGGCAGAAGCCTATGTATGTTATTATCCTCGCTATTCTTAGCACGTGGTAGACCGTCATGAGCATCCTTGCGTCGGCGTCGCTTGCGCCTAGGGTGGCTTGGTTGACCTCGGCCTCAAGCTTCTCGAGCTTCTGGTACATCTCCTTGGCCTTGCTTATGCTGGGGTTCACGGTTAGGTTGGCCGAGCTCTCCAGGACCTCCCTGACCTCCCTCAGGTACTCTACCACCTTTTTCCCGGGCTTCTTGTTGTTGTGTGCCATCCATAGGAGGTCCTTTGATATGAAGTCGTTGGTCATCACCATTAATATCGCGGCGCCAAAGAGGCTATAGATGTGCCTGACGTCAATGTCCTCCACCAGGCTCTTGGGCCCAATAAGGCTTCTCATAATGAGCCTCTCGAGGACCCGCGTGTCCTCTATGCTCCTCTGCGTCTTCTCCTCGATCTCCTTGAGGTCGGTGAGCCTCCCCTCGGCGTAGTCCAGCATATAGTCTATCTGCCTAACCACTATACGGAGGAGGTTCTTAATCGCGAGGGTGGGCTCCAGGCGGTTCACGTCGATGATGCTAGAGACCCTGACACCGCCCTCGTCCACGTCTATGTCGACGCCCGCCGTCGGCATGCCTGACTCCCTAACCATGTCGAAGAGCCTATCGCTGTCCACCTTGCTGGACTTTATGACGAAGTTGTCGATGCCCAGTATGTACATGCACCCGAGTATCTGGCGTCCCACCACCTCCAGGGGGAGGGACTCGTCGTCCACCACGGCGTCCAAGTTGACCGTTATCTCCCCTGATTTTGCCTCGGCCTGCTTCCGGTAGGGCATTACTATTATCTTGTCATACTCCTCAATCACGTAAGCCATGTCCCCCGGCTGGAGCCCCTGTTTCTTAACCCAGCTCCGGGGGAGGGAGACGACCAGGCTCTTGGAGCCCAGCCTCTGGAGTTTCCTAACCTCCGCTTTTGTCACCATTTGTTTCGTCCCCTCTGAGTGGTTGGTTTTAGTTTTTAATTCCACGTGGAACTGTATGAAGTATGACAGTATATACATTTTTCTTCTTACATACGAGTACGCCCCCATACTGACTAATCCCAATATTGACAATATCCAAGTCCACATAGCGTTAATAGTTTAACACAAGAAATAGGAACTGGCTTCAATGAGTTGATTTACACAAATAAAACCTTACATAATGTAATACGTCCTTGTCTGGGCACGTATTAAGAAACAAAGATACTACCAACTCGCTTAAACCCACAGGGGCTAGACAAGACAACCGTCAACACTTGTCCGGGAGGAGGCGCTGATGGCACAGCAGATAACGCCCCCCGACGAGCTCTGGTGGCTCACCTTCAACCAGTTTCTCATCGGCGCTCTGGTGCTGGGGACCTTCGTCTCCATAGTATTCGCCTACTTCGCGATAAGGTACTGGGAGAAGAAGGTCAAGCCCAACGAGGCCGAGGTGGTCCTGGGACCCGGCCGAGTGGCCCCTGGGACCAGCAAGATTGGATGGACCCGCTACACCCTGGTGGTCACAGGGATAATCGTTACCCTCCTCATCCTCGCCACCTTCCCCCGCACCGACTACGTGGAGGCCTCACCCCCAGAAACCGACCTAGTAATATGGGTCACGGCTTTCCAGTTCGGCTGGGAGTTCGAGTACCCCAATGGGAAGAAGGTCGTGAACACCCTCGTGCTTCCCACGGACACGGTGGTGGAGTTCAAGGTGGTCAGCAGGGATGTCTTCCACGCCTTCGGAATCCCTGAGATCAAGGGGGCTAAGATAGACGCCATCCCAGGTATCCTAAACAGCCTCTGGGTCAAGACACCCAGCGAGCCGGGGGAGCTGAACGTGGTCTGCTACGAGCTCTGCGGTGTAGGCCACTCTCTCATGGTGGGCAAGATCAAGGTCGTGCCCCCCGACGAGTTCCAAGCCTTCCTCCAATCAACCTAGACCGCCCTGTGTTCACCTGTGTATTGCTCATCATAACGTGTAGGGGGAGGATGGAGCGTGTCTTCCCTAAGGTCCTGGATACTAAGGTGGCTGACCACGACCAATCACAAAGACATTGGCATACTATACATGGTCACCGCCATGTACTTCTTCCTAGTAGCCGGGACCCTGGCCCTCCTCTTCAGAGTCCAGCTGGCCATGCCCGAGTCCAACTTCCTCTCAGGCAAGGCCTTCAACCAAGCCGTAACGGTGCACGGTCTGGTCATGCTCCTCTGGTTCCTCTCACCCATACAGTTCGGCCTCGCCAACTACTTCGTCCCCCTCCAAATAGGCGCCCGTGACCTCGCCTTCCCCCGGCTCAACGCCCTCAGCTACTGGCTCTACCTCTTCAGCGGCCTCCTCCTCATAGTGAGCTTCTTCGTCCCGGGAGGCGCCGTCGACGGGGGCTGGACCCTCTACGCTCCCCTGAACACGGCCGCCTTTAGCCCCTCCAAGGGCTTCGATTTAGCGGTGTTGGCCATAGTCATGCTTAGCGCCGCCATAACGCTTGGTACCGTGAACTTCATGGTCACCATAGCGAAGATGCGGGCCCCCGGCATGACCTGGGACAAGGTGCCCATGTTCACCTGGAGCATACTCTTCACCATACTCATGATGCTCCTCGCCTTCCCCGCCCTCGCCGCCGCGGGCCTCCTGCTCCTGCTCGACAGGCTTCTGGGTACCACGTTCTTCCTGAGCGTGGAGGGGGGTGCCCTACTCTGGGACCACCTGTTCTGGTTCTTCGGCCACCCTGAGGTCTACATACTCCTCTTTCCCAGCCTGGGCATGCTGGCGGACATTATAAGCAGCTTCACGGGCAGGCCCCTCTACGCGAAGAGGTTCGTGCTCGTAGCCTTCATGGCGGCCACGGTGCTCAGCTACATTGTGTGGGTACACCACATGTTCATAACTGGCACCAGCCTGCTCGTTCGGAAGATATTCAGCGTGACCACTGCCCTCATCTCAATACCCTTCGAGATGGCCACCCTGGCCCTAATACTAACCCTGTACAAGGGCCGCATAAGGTACACCAGCCCCATGCTCTTCGCAATAGTCTCTATACCCCTCTTCATAATAGGCGGGGCAACAGGGGTGTTCAACGCAGCCATCATACTCGACAGAGCCTTCAGGGGCACCTACTGGGTCGTGGCACACTTCCACTACATAATGGCAGGCACGGCCCTCTTCGCGGTCATAGCGGGGCTTTACTACTGGTTCCCCAAGATGACCGGGCGCATGATAAGCGAGAAGCTCGCCAAGATACAGCTCATACTGGCCGTCATAGGCATAAACCTGCTCTACTTCCCCCAGTTCCTCCTGATAGACATGCCCCGCAGGGTCTTCCGATACGACTACGCCCCCGAGTGGATAACCCTCAACCAGCTCTCCACGGTAGGGGCATTCATATTCGCAGCCAGCTTCGTGGTCGCACTCATAGCCCTAATACACGGAATGCTGAGGGGGAGGCCCTCCGGGGACAACCCCTGGGGCGCCTGGGGCCTCGAGTGGCTAACCAGGAGCCCGCCCCCGCCCCACAACTTCGACGGCCAACCCGTTGTCACGAGGGATGGCAGGATACTTATTGTCCCCGAGAAGACCCTTGAGGAGCAGGGCGTCGACAAGGTGATATCAGGGGAGGCGAAGGTCAGCGTCACGGGCGTCATGACCCCCAACGGTACGGCGGGCCACCAGAGCCCTAGCCACGCCCATGGTCACGCCCATG
This sequence comes from Desulfurococcales archaeon, assembly GCA_027014955.1. Taxonomy (GTDB): domain Archaea; phylum Thermoproteota; class Thermoprotei_A; order Sulfolobales; family Fervidicoccaceae; genus JALTXS01. Next base: position 16,264 of record JALWDA010000226.1, read on the forward strand.
GCCATCACGGAAGCATGGAGCCCATGATGCTCGCCCTGGGCATGTTCGTGGCCTTCGTGGCGATGCCGCTGGGCAACATGGCCCTTATGGCCCTGGGAGCGCTCGTGGCCTTCGCCTCCATCGCCAAGTGGGTGCTCGACGAGTACAGGGGGCGCTTCTCCGAGCCCGAGCCCCGTTACCGGGAGGAGTTCCCCTTCGTGGGTATCGACAAGTTCAAGGTGGGCCTCTGGACGTTCATAGCGGGTGAGGGCTTCCTTTTCGGGAGTCTGGTGGGCGCCTATATTTTCATAAGGACGAGGAGCCCCGCCTGGACGCCCGGCATAGAGCTCCACGACGTGGCTATTGGCCTGTTCAACACCGTGGTGCTATTCACCGCGGCACTGGCCATGGGGCTGGCCTACTACAACGCCCGAGTGGGCAACGTGGGGCTCCAGAGGGCCAGCCTCGCCTTCGCACTGGCCTTGGGCCTGCTCTTCATGTTCACCAAAGCCTACGAGTGGAGCAAGTTCGCCGCCGAAGGCTATGGCCTGACGAGCACCATGGAGGCACAGCTGTACTACACGCTGACCGGGGCCCACGCGGCCCACGTGCTGGTCGGAGTTCTTGCAAGCCTGTACGCGTTGGCGAGGAGCCTCAGGAGGCCCTACGGGCCCCAGGACGCCCGCACCCTCCTCTACATAGGCATCTACTGGGGCATCGTGGACATCGTATGGACCTTCATATTCCCCATGTTCTACCTGATATGAGGAGGTGGGCAACCAGATGGCAAGACCCCAGCTCAAGTGGGCAGCCAACCCCCCCATCGCATATTTCCTGGCGTGGGCCTTCCTCATGTTCACGGCCCTGGTCGAGGTCTACTTCGTGGCGGCCGGGTTGACTTACAACACCCTCGTCTTCGTCACGAGCGTGGGTATTGTGCAGTCGAGCGTCATAGCCCTGATATTCCAGCACCTGCGTGAGGAGCCCCAGAGCGTCAAGGCCTTCCCCCTGGGCTCCCTCGTCATGCTAATAATACTTGTCTCAGCCGCGGTAACGAGCGTCCTGGCCTGCACGCCCTACCTGGGGTGAGAGGCCATGGATTCGAGGAGGGCTTTTTTGCTACTGTTAGCACTGGCGGCGCTGGGGGCCTATCTGGCCGTTATACTTAGGCTCTTCAACATAATATAACCCCAGGCCCCTCCGCGAACCGAGTATATGCAGAGTGTGTAAAAGCGCAGTCGGCAAACACGTGCCCACGACCGGTGTCCCTGATGGCCCCGATGCTCCTTGAGCGGTTGAGGAACAGGCTTAGGAAGCCCCAGCTCGACATTACCATAAAGCTCGTGCTTGCGGCATCCCTCGTTTTAGTCTTCTCCGTGGCCATAAACATCTACACTGCGAAGGAGGGCTACTACAAGAGGGCCGAGGGCGACGTGTTCGAGAGGTACGACCGGGTGGTCCTCGTCTACAGCCCCGACCGGCCGATATTCCCCCTCAAGGTGAACACCATAGACGGTCCCATGCAGGTGCCCGTGGAGGGCAAGGTGAACATCTTCGTGCCTCAGTACGTGAACTGCCCCGACATCTGCCACTTCGAGACAATGATAATGCTCTATGTCATGAACCGGACCGTGGAGGAGGGGCTATCCGACAAGATAGTATGGATAACGATAGAGGTAGACCCCGAGGGTAGCAACCCCGAGGCAGCCCGAGCCTACATGAGGGGAATGGCCCGGGGCCTCCTGGACAAGGTGAACTGGACCTGGATAATAGACGGCCCCGAGGAGATGAAGAGGGTCTACCTCGTCTTCGACATGAGGGTCCAGAAGGACAGGGAGACCGGCCTCGTGGGACACACGGCGGGGTTCTTCCTCGTGGACGAGGAGGGCAGGCTCAAGTACTATGTCAGGCCCCGCTCCTGGGAGGACCTGGTGGGAGTAGGAAACGCCCTCTTTGAGATACTCAGGGAGATGCTGGAGAAGACGAGAGCGTCATCTCCCTAGCGGTTGTGCACTGTAATACCTGACCGCTCCTCTAGGATGGCGAATAAGCCCGCTTGGGGGGCATAACTGCTTGATCCCTTAAGGTATTTGGGTCGATATATCGCCACATGGTTTATTATAGGGTGGATACCTAGCTTACCACTAACCCATTCTACTGGAACGGCTATAACCATTCCCGTAGAAGGGTCCCTTAGTAGCGTGGTGCAAATTCTGTGACGGGTCTTCAGTCGGAAAAGGAAGTTCTCACCATACTCTCCCGCCTGGTAGAAATAAGGACGGTCAACAACCCCCGGGAAGCCTCCATAGTAGGACTCAGGGAAGCAAGAGAGATTCAGGCAGCGCTCCACGACCACGGCTTTACCCAGACCAGCATAATAGACGAGGGCGGCAGCCCCATCATACTCAGGGTCAGGGGAAGAGGAAGGCCCGTGGGCCTCTATATGGCCCACGTAGACACGGTTCCCCCAGGCAGCGGCTGGAGCGGCGACCCCTTCAAACTCAGGGTCTCCGGCGAGCAGGCCATAGGAAGGGGAACTGCCGATGACAAGGGCAACGTGGCCGCCATAGCGCTTGGGCTAAGGGACTACGAGCCCTCCAATGGCACCATAATAGTGGCATTCACAAGCGACGAGGAGACAGGGGGCTTCAGCGGGGCCCTATGGCTCCTGGGATGGCTCGAGGAAAAGGGCCTGCTCCCAGACTACCTCGTGAACGGCGATGGGGCCTTCTCCCGCGTGATAATAAGGAGACGCAATGTTATGCTCACTAGGATACGGGTGCCCACATCGTCCTCGAAGGCGCGGGGCTGTGTAGTGGAGAGGGAGTTCACCGCCTCCCTGACCAAACCCACCCGGCACGCCGCCTACTTCACCCCCGGCGTCGACACCCACCCCCTCCTCCAGGCTAGCGACTGGCTAAGGAGTGGGGACCTCCTGGCGATAAGCCTGTGGGTAGAGAACGTGAAGAACAACGTAATACCCCCAAGGGCCAGGCTGAGAGCCCTGGTCCCCTGCGGGACGGAGGACTGCAGGGAGGAGGAGTGCAGGGAGCACGACTATGACCCCAACCTCACACGCCTGGTGGCGGCGCTCCTGCCACTCTCACGCTCTCCTCTCAACGTCGACGGCTACAGCGACTATGGGGTGACCAGCACCCCCAACACATATTATCCCACGAGCGGGGCCCATGAGGTGGAGGTTGACACCCGGGTAATGAGCAACAATACGGAGCATATTAGGGAAAGGATGGGCATTGCGCTTAGGGAGAATGGTCTCGAGGGATACGAGCTCGACGTGACGAGCGGGGGAGGCTACCTCAACACCCCCCGGAGCCACTGGCTTGCCCGGCTGGCGGCGAGGGTGAACGGGGAGCTGGGCCTCAGCGACCAGCTGGTGGAGGCGGCGGGGGCCAGCGACTCAAGGCACTTTTCGGCGAGGGGGATACCCGCCATAGACTACGGGCCCCTGGGCTGGAACGTCCACGGTCCCGACGAGGCGGTCAGCATACCCCACTTGGTCAAGGCCGTCGAGTTCTACCGTAGACTGGCCCAGGCCATACACGAGGGCCCCCAACGGGTTACTCGAGGGTGAAGGTCTCGATAGCCCGATAGAGGCTAACGTAGGCGGCGTCCAGCCACTCCCTCCCAAAGGCCTCACGGGCCCTTCGGAAGTCCTCTAGGACCCCAGCGGGGTCCTCGGCTAGGCTTTCCAGCCTTTTGGCGAATTCCCTGATCTGCTCCCTGACCAGGGGGAGGCTAAGCACGTACTCCACAAGCT
>JALWDA010000227.1 GCA_027014955.1 Desulfurococcales archaeon
CCCATAAAGAAGCCCCAGCCCATCTTCAGGAAGCTCCCCCCCGACTTCCTAGAAAAAGTAGAGGATATTGTAGAGGAGGCGAGGAGGAAGGCCCGGGCCAAGAGGCCTCCCTTCAAGCGCTGAGCCAGCGTTTCCTCACTATCACCAATAGTGTTCCTCCCCCCTTCCCAGGGGGATTGCCTTCTTCCCTGCTAGGGTGTTGTGAGGGTCTGGTTGAGGGTCTCCAGGGTGCTGGTTAGTATCAGGTCCATGAGGTACTTGCCCCCCATTATGCCGGCTGCGGCTATTATGCTGAGGAGGCCCATGTAGTACCAGAAGGTCCTGCTCACGCCGGGCATGGCCTTGAGTATGGCAATGCTGTTGAAGATGGTGGTGGCGAGCACGAATACCCCCGTGCTCCCCACCACTAGGTCGAGGGGCATCTGGGCGCTTATGAGGACCCCCGCAACCTCGCCGGGGAGCCGGGACTGGACGCTCTGCATTATGCTGGCGAAGCCGTACATGAGCTTGGTGACGAACACTGTTATCAGCACGACTGCCATGTGCATCATGTAGGTGGTGGTCTCGAAGGTCTTCGCCACCTGGAAACGGGTCTTCCTGAGCCTTATCACCGTGTTGTGGTGGTCGCTCAGCATGGCCCCCACCTTGGCCACGTCGCCTCCCTTCTCCACGGTGTCTAGGAAGATTGTTACGCTCCGGTGCACGAGCTCGCTCCTGGTCTCGGCGGCGAAGAGCCTCCACGCGACCTTGGGCTCTATCTCGTTGAGTAGCCTGCTGTACAGGTTCTCCAGGAACCGGTTGAGCCGCCCCAGCTCCGCAGCCAGGAGGGGCTTGAGGGCCCTTGCCATCTGGGGTATGGTCTGCAGGTGCATGCCGTAGCTCCTTATGAATACGGGGAAGAACTCGTCCACATCCCTAATTGTCTTCTCGATGCCCTTGGCGAGGAACCCTGGTATTAGGAGGAAGGCGCCCCCCACCGCTAGCACTATGCTAAGGTTCTCATAGGTGAAGCCACCCCTCGTGATGGCCGTGATGCCGGTTGCAACCATGACCACTATACCAAGCAGCGCGAGCAGGTCTATGACACGGTATACGCGGGGACGGGGCTCGACCCTGTTCTCGAAGGTCTCGCGGGGCAGGAGCACGAGTAGTATGACCGTGGTCGAGGCCACGGTGAGGGTGACGACGCCGAAGCTGGCTATTATAAGCCCCCGCGTGCCCCCGAAGAAGAAGCTCAGTAGGAGGAAGTTGGCCAGCATGAAGACGCTGGCGGCGAGTAGGCTTATGTATATTCCGAGGAAGACCCTCGCCGCGTCGATGAGCCGGGTGTAGTAGGTCTCGAACTCTGTTATGATGGTGGAGTACTCGGTGCGGAGGAAGAGTTCCACATCCTCCCCCACGGCGAGGACGCTTCCCAGCCTAACGAGGAACTCCCTGACCACCTTGTTGTAGACCGTCCTCGCAACAAGCCTGCAGGCGTCAGTGAAGCTATAGCCCCACTCCTTGCCCAGCAGGTATATCTTCTTAAATATGCCCGCGTACTTGGGGTAGAGCTCCTCCCTGGCAACGACTTCGAAGAGAACCCTCCGCGGGGGCTTCCCGGTTGAGACAGCGAGCATGTGCTGTATAACGTAGGTCAGGTCAAGGTCTATGCTGAGGCTCGGGAACCTCCTCCTCAGATACGGGTAGACGAAGCCCCCCACCACGCTTCCCACGAGGAGCAAGGGGCCCAGAGCCACGGAGCCGGGGAGGGGCCGGGCCAGCATGAGGACCAGGCCCGCGGCGACGCCCATTGCCCCGAGCATCGTCTTCACACTAGCCACGGCCCATCGCCCTCCCGATGTGAACCCTATGCTCTTGCTAGAAGCTAACCCGCCCCTCCCTCACGTTCCTTATGGCGTTCTCGAGGCCCACGAGGTCCGCATATATTATGGCCTTGAAGACCCGAGGGTACTCGAAAACGCCCTTCTCCACCAGGAGGTCCAGGTAGGTCCGCCTCTGCTCCAGCTCCTCGTATATCTCGAT
>JALWDA010000228.1 GCA_027014955.1 Desulfurococcales archaeon
CCCATGAGGGTGACGAGGTAGCCAATGCCGACCATGCCCCCGAAGACGAGGAGGGCGAGGGCGCTGGCCATGACCGGTAGGGCTCTTTTGAACATTGCCTGTGCTTGAGCACTGTAGCCTTTTGCAGCCAAGGCCCACACCCATGCTTAGTGGGGGTGCGGGCCCTTATACAGGCTCCACATATACATTGAGCCGGAAAAATACGGGTGAACAAACTAGAAATATATACCTAAGGAGCGGAGGCGAATATCTCCTGGATGCCAAATATCCTACCCAGGGCCTCGCCGAACAGGAAGGCCCCAAACGCCGTGCCCAGCATGAGGCCCGTGCTCTCGAGGAACTCCCGCATGAAGGGCTTCTCCTGGAGCACCGCACCGTAGTAGGTGAACCCCGCTATCATGAGAACCGCCAGCACCACGCTCACGGTGAATGCTATGCTCATGGCGTGGGTCACGAAGTAGGGGAGAGCCAAGAGTATGACCGCGAAGATGTAGGCCACCCCCGTTAGGAGCGCGCTGGTCAGGGGACTGCGCTCCACATCGTGCTTGGCCTGAAGGTAGGCGGCGCTCGCCATGCTTATCGCGGCGGAGAGCCCCACAATAAGCCCCGCTATGCCCGCCATTATAGTACTGCTGGTGACCCCCAGGAACCCTGCGTGGACCCCCGTTATCTCTATGATCGCATCCGCCATGCCCAGCACAATGAAGCCAATGTACTTGACGATCTTCTCATCAATGCTCTCCATATGCGTCCGCTCGTGCTTCATCTCGTCCTCCAGTATCTTCTCCAGCCGCTCCCTCTCCTCCCCCTCCAGGCGGTCAAGGTACTCCCGATACTGGTTGATCACGTCAAGCTCATGGCGCTCCAGGTACTTCATGGTAAACGTGAGGCCCAGGAGCCTCCTCATAAGAACATACAGCTTAGCCTTGCCGGGGTTAACACCCTCCCTGCATTCGCCCCCAATGCTCTTCCAGAACTCGTAGTGGCTCCACTCGTGCTCCGCCATCTCCTCCAGAACCCTTCTGCGGGACTCGTCCTTCTCCACCCTGGCGAGCTCCTTGTAAACATAGTGGTCGAAGAGCTCGTCCTGGCAGAACTGCCGAACCCTCTCCCTAACCCCAGGGTCATCAAGCGGATTTGACAATGTGGGTACACCTGGCTAAGCATGTTTTTCGCTATCCATGGGTTTCATGGCCTGAATTGTCATGACTGGAAAATAAACCAATCTCGCGTTCAGAACGCCTTATGTTTGCTTCCATTTCATGTTGATGTAAAGAAATAAATACTAGCTTGGTATGAGATATATATGGTAAAAACCAATAATAATAATACATCAAAGTTTGACGGGGAATATTGGATGCGAGCACAACCCCCAATAACTCGGGGGTCTAGGGCAGCCTCCGAAATAATGGCGGCTATAATGCTAACCCTGATAGTCATAAGTGTTGGCTCGGTTCTTGTGATCAACTACCTCAGCCAAAGCCAGAGGCAAACACAGTATCTCGAAGGAGTGATTGACCGTGCCACCGAAATGGCCGCCGAGCCTCTCTTCAGCATACTATACACATACTACAACACGACGCCGGGTAGCGAGAGACTCGAAATAGTAATCTACACAGGCCCGGGTGTCTTGGAGCTCGTGGGTATATATGTTAACAATACACTTGTGTGGGAAGTGGGAGACAACAATGTATATCTGAATGGTGCACCCGTTGCAGGCGCTCTACTCCTTGGAGACAACACCATATATAACTTAACGATAGTGACCCACCTTCCACTTGCCCCGGGTGAAAAATACATCCTCAAAGTAGCCACATCAACAGGTACGCAGGCTACAGCGGTTGGTGAGGCCCATTGAGGCCAGCAAATGTCAATAAAGCTAAGATAAAAAGGGCTGTGTCGGGCGTGGTCAGCCTTATAATGATGAGCCTGGTCATGGTTCTCTTCTTCGCAGGTGTCATATACTATACTAATGCCCTTTTCAAAACACAGCAACTCCAAGAAGCAAGAACCATGAAGATAAGCGAGGCCCAGGCCCTAGCACGCAATGTAAAGGCTTACTGGAGCTTTGACCCACTTACATCAAGCCTAGTGCTAAACGTTACCAACCACTATTCGCAGCCAGTACAAATTCCAGGCGCCGTCATTATATACGAAGATGGAAGTTACGAGGTCTGGCACTTGGGTCACATGCTAAGCCCAGGCGAAACGCATAGTCACTCAAAGAACACCGGTTCGAGAAAACCTGTCAGCGTGAGGGTAACAGTATCCGCAGGCGAGGGCTCCACGGCGAGCATCGAGGCCACAAACGAAACATACGGGGGGACAGCAACGCCTCCAAGCGAGCCCAAATGGACCCCAATCAACCTGGAAGGGGGCCCCCTCATAAACAGCCCTGCCACAACATGGTTTGGCACCGCTATATATTATGACCCAAGCCAGAGTCTTCCAGGCCTCCCCCAGGACCCCGTAACCTATACGCATGGGACCCCCGTGTCCGGCGACGCTGCTAGCCTGACTTCAGGCGACGGCATATTGCTTGTCGTGGATGGGACAACGTATACTGCTTCTCCCACAATATACCTAGAGGTTAACAATACAATAGTATGGGACGACTTCTTAACTAACCCCTTCGCATCAGGGCGACTACTGCCATGGCCCTCCTCGTCCTGGCAGTATGACCATTCTGATGACTCTATAAGGCAACCACACACAGCTCAGTCGCCAGTTGATATAGTCTGGGTTAACCTCCCTCAATATGGAGCATCGTCCAGTCTTCCTAATGTGACTTATGTTATGACCAAGTATGAGATAGATTATAGTTACTGGCTTTCTCCCTCATGCGGAGCATCGGGATGGGGTTCATTGCCCTTTTACTTTGGTGTCGTTTTCTCGCAAACAACTGACACATCAACCAACTACTACTGGGCAGGGCACTGTCCATATAAGTCCTTGTGGAGTGACGGTGGATTTGCCGTCATCACTAGGAAAGACACAATAGTGTCATCTAACCATGATAGTGACCTAGATTTTTATGGGGACTACATACTCACAGCACTCCTTAATCGTACCCAGCCAAATGCCGCCCTCCTCTCAGTTAGCATAGGTAAATATATCAATCCAGAAGTGTCCTCAACGAGCTACATAGATCCTGCGCCTTATGGCATAAACTACGTGGGAATAGGCAATCGCGGCTATTACCAGTATCTTTTAACCACATACTACCCTGGCTCAACACATGACTTCATATATGTTGTTAGGGATCTCAATCCCCGATATGTTTACATAAGGTCTCCCACAAGTGACGTGATTGTAGAGGTATTAAAGGGTAGCTCTACCATAAATATTGTGTACCCAGTGTCTTATGACCCGAGCTTTGGGGGGTTTATTATTGACTTATACAGCTGGAGTAACAATGGTGCCTCCTTTAAGCCGTTCTTTGATGGAGAAATAAGGATAAGAAACAGCACCAACTGGGCCCTGATAGCAACATACTCTGGCAAAATAATGGGAGGCAGCGTGTACAGATTCATACCTGGTGGACCTCAGGCCAGAGTCAGCCTCACCTTGGACATAGTTGCAAACATGGGTTCTTATGGTAATGTTAGTGGTCTGGAACTGGTGTTTAACCTATGGTCAAACGTGTCTAACGTAGATGTCACATTTGAAGCATATAACAGGGATTTCGGCGACTTCCAGTTGGTGGGCAGTACGGCGACCCCTGCTAGCGGGGCCGTGGTCTTACCGGGTCCGCCCGACGAATACATTGGCCCCCATGATAATGTGACTATAAGGCTTAACGCTACAGGTGCATCTGCTTTCCGCTTATTTGTCGATATGCTTAACATTGCTTCTAAAGGCCCAATGGTTGAGGGTAAGGTCCTCCTTGTCGGTCAAGCTGATATACTCCACCTCTATGAAGTAGACACAACATTGACTCCACCTAATTTTGACTATCTTGCAAGTCTTCCTGCCCCACCTGGAATTGACAGCTTAGGTTTACTTGCAGACTTAACAGTAGTTTACAGCAATAGCTCCCCCTCTCGCGTTTTTGTGAGCCAGCCTGGCCGGGGAACGTTCTGGGCTGACCTGGGCTCCAGCCAGTGGAACCCGGTTTCCGGCCCGGCTGACGGCTCGATTGTCGAGACTATAGATGATGGGAGCACTCCTGGAAGGCAGGACCATGTCCTTGTAATTAATGATGCTGGTACAAGTTGGAGTTATTATGTTATAAGCTATAACGGGTCCGTGGTCCCTCTCGTAACGACTCCTCCACCCGTGCTCGACTGGGAGGTCTTCACCAACAGGACCGCCTCCGCTTACACGGATTGGGGTTTCAACACCTATGTGCTTGCTTTCAATACTAGCAAGTCGAGGCCCGTTGTCACGGAGTTCAAGTTCGACCGTTCTGCACTATCCCTATCTGTGAAAGAGGTCGGTGAGCTGGGGTTCATGAACGTGGTTGGGATGAGCCCGGGGCCCCCGGGCAAGATATACATCATGCAGGAGGGCGGGCCCCTCCACGAGATGGATGTCGCTACGGGGACCGTGTCGAGCGTTCCCGTGGCCCTCCCCTTCACGCCCCTGGGGCCCGGAGACCGGCTGGAGCTGGTGGGGGGCCGCCCGTTCTTCCTGAGGGCCGAGTCGAGTGACCAGGCCTGGGTGCTCATATAGGCTTGGCTTGTTGGCTTCTCGAGATTTCTACGAGTTCCCGGGGCCCCAGGACCTCTAGGCTGGTCTCGGGGACCTGGCTGGGGTCGGGGACTATGAGGAGGTGCCTGGCCTCCTCGTAGGAAGCAAGCTTGGACTCGGCCTTCCTAACGTCGCTCCTCGTAAGCCTGTTGACCCACTTGACCTCGGCGACCAGCTTTATCCTCCTCCCGTGGGCCAGGGCCACGTCCACCTCGGTAGGGTGGAGTATCTTGACGGGGCGGAGGCCGTGGAGCTCCGCGAGGAGCCTCTCCACGAACACCTCGACGAGCTGGGGTATGAGGGCTCGGGCCGCCTTCTCCACGAAGCCGGGGGGCAGGGGGACCTCTCCGAGGCCGTAGCGGGCGGTTAGGTAGTAGCTGGCCCAGGTGAGGGGGCTTGCGTGCCGGTAGTAGTGGCGCTCCCTTCCCCACAGGGGGACCCGCTCGACGAGGCCCAGGCGGGCCATCAGGTGGAGGTACTTGGAGACGCTTCCCGGCTGGGGGTGGTCCAGGAGGCCCCTGGCGGCAAGGTGCCCGGTTATGTGGGTGATGCGGTTGTGGCCCGAGGCGAGGGCTTCCAGGATGGCGTTGTACCTCATTGTGAGGGCGTGGTCCTCCTCCTCCAGCACCTCCCCCACCAGGCTCCGTGCCATGGGGGGGCTGTCCAGTATTATCTGGTCCAGGCTCCTGCCTATCAGGGTGGGCTCCTGGTAGAAGACCAGCCTCTCCACCAGCTCCCGCCCCGGCTCCACCCCCCAGGGGTGCGCGAGGAGGTCCCGGGGCGACACAAGGCCCACCTGGCGCTGGGCCAGGAGGCCCTGGAGAGGGGCCTCGGGACCCTGGGTGAAGCGGCGGTGGTAGTGGAGGGTGCTTGTCAGGAGCACCAGCTGGGGTCCCAGACACTCGCCCGCGTGTAGGGCGTCCATGAACTCCCCGGGGGCCCGGTGGAACTCGTCTATTATGAGGGCCTCCTCCCGCCTGCAGATTTGGAGGAACTGGCGGACGTCGTACTCCACCATGTCACGGGGGTCGAGGAACCGGCCGCCCCTCCTCACGATGTAGTAGCTGTGGTTGGGGAGGACGTGGCGTGCGTAGAGGGTCTTCCCCGTCTTCCTGCGACCATAGGCCAGCCTGGGCCCGCTGCCCTGCAGGAAGCGGCGGTAGTGGGGCCTCTCTACGACGGTTATTTTTGTACCCAAGGTATTATACCCAGAGTATAATATCCAGCGTACTATAAATAAACATTACCCAAGCCCCCCGAGGTCGCGGGGCAATGCTCACTACCCTTTACTAAGAATCCTCAAGTCCGCCCCTGCGTGGGAGGCTAGCAACAGGATACCCAGAGAGCGGTAAACCCCCGCCTCCCTCGCCAAAGCCTCCTCTAGCTCCCACCTCTCAAGAAAATGGGAGAGCCCCGGCAGCTGCCTCTCCCCCACCAATCC
>JALWDA010000229.1 GCA_027014955.1 Desulfurococcales archaeon
ACCCTGGCCCTCATATCGCAGGCCCTCCCCCCAGAGGCCCCCCTGGAGCACGTTGTGAGGAGACTACAGTCATCCGGGCTCCTAGGCACCAGTCCAAGGCCCGGAGACCTCGTCAGGCTCAAGGAGACCCTCGACAGGGCCCGTAGGTGGGTCGAGAGGTACGCTCCCCCAAGCATGAGGTACAAGCCCCTCGAGACCCTGCCCCCAGAGGTGAAGCAGGGCCTCAGATACCGGGACTCGCTGAGGAGGCTGGGTGAGGAGCTCTCCCGCCTGGGAGAGTGGAGCCAGGAGAGCATAAAGGAGACCATGATAAAGGCCACGCAGGAAATGGGGCCCCGGGAGAGGAGGGAGTTCTACCGGGAGTTCTACCGCGTCCTTGTGGGGAGGGACAGTGGCCCCAGGGCGGCGCCCCTGGTGGAGGCCCTGGGGAGGGAATTCGTGGTCAGGAGACTCGTGGAGGACCTGGGGTAGCCTCCCCACGCCCAGCTGGCCGGGGGCCCCGGGTTCTTCTTCAGGCCACGGGTATTAGGTGGGAGTACCTCTCCAGGGGAGCTCCCAGCTGTTTTAGGCTGAGTATCCTGGTCAGCGCCTGGAGCTCCATCTCTACTGCCATGTAGAGGGCTATAGGTAGGCTGGGGGTGAAGGGGTAGGACAGCATGGCCCTGCGGGCCCTCTGGAGGACGAGGGCCGCCACCTGGGCCCCCACGGTCTCGTCGGCGTCCGCCTCATTGTCGAACTTCTTGGCGGGGAGCCTGTACTTTGCCTGGAGGGCCTGGTAGAGCTGGAGGGGTGAGGCCGATGCTAGGACCGCTGATATGACGTCCTTTAGCCGGCAGGTAGCCCTGGGTATCGCTATGTTGGCGACCACGTTGGGGTTGCGGGTGTGCATGAAGAGGTTGGCCAGCATCTGTGCGAAAAGGTAGTCCACATAGGGGCAAACGATGTCGCGGGGGGAGGGGCCGGTGCGGTTCTCGACCCTGCTCGCGGCCGAGACCACGTCTGCGAGCCTCCTGCTGGCGACATATGCCTCCACGACGCCCAGGTCCTGCTCCGACTCGTAGAGCTTCTGGGCTTCCCTTAAGTCCCTCTTGAGGGCCTTGTCTGCAAGCGAGTCGGAGACCCTCTTGAGGAGCAGTGGGGCGCTGGCCTGCTGCTCCCTGGACTCAACCGGTTGTTCCAGGAGAAGCCTGTATAGCTCGAGGGACTCTCCGTGGAGGGTCCCCTCGTCGAGCTCTCCAATGCCCCTGGGGCCCTCCACTACGTACCTCTTTATAATCATCACGATGTTCCGGGCATCCTCGGCCCTCAGTAGCTCCCCCGTTACTATCCTCGCGTCAGGGTCAGCTATCCTGTGGATGAAGAGCTTGTCCCTCAGGGCACAGCGCGTTAGGGCGTCGGCCATGCCCCGTGCCCCCTGGGCCCCGTGGAGGCACTCCTGGTAACGGGTGTCCCTCAGCAGGCGTGCGAGCTCGTCCAGGTCGGCGCTCCTCGCGAGGTCGGCCAGCCTCTGGGGTGAGAGGAGCCTACCCTTGAGGTAGTACAGGCGGGGTACCTCGCTAGCGTTGAGAAGCCCCCTCATCCCTCGAGCTCCCTCAAGAGCTGTCTGAAGACCTCCTCCACGGCCTTTTCTCGGTTCCTCTCGGCCTTCTCCTCCAGCTCCTTGAGAAGCCTCCGCCTCCTCTCCTCCATCTCGCTCTTTATGCGCTGTATCTCCCTCTCCTTCTCCTCCTCAAGCCTCCTCCTCGTCTCCTCGAGTAGCCTCTCGGCCTCCTCCCTCAGCGCCTGGGCCTCCCTCTCCGCCGCGTCAATGATCTCCGCCGCCCGGTCCTGGACCTCGCGTGCCACCTGGTTTGCCCTCTGGTCGAACTCTGCGAAGGCCTGGGCTATCCTTGCGAACTCGTCGCGGGCCAAGGGGTAAGCGCACCTCCGCGTGGGGTGGGTCAGGTCTTGTTATGATGGGGGGATATAATAAATGATGGGGGCTATCCCTCGC
>JALWDA010000230.1 GCA_027014955.1 Desulfurococcales archaeon
GCTAGGAGCCGGGCGACGTCGCGCTCGTTGTTAATGGCCCCGGGCCTGTAGAAGCCGGGGTGGTAGTCGAACATCTTGCCCTCGATGACCTTTGCAGCGCCTATGTGTATGTGCCCTATGACGTCGGGATAGCTCTTGAGTACCTCGGGCTCCTCCCCAAGGAGGGGCCCGTGGCTAAGGTCCCACATTATCGCCACGTTGGGGTGCGTTTCCCTGACCTCCTCTATTATACGGGACGCCATGTCGAGCTTGCCCACGAGCCTCTTCTTGTCCACATCCGTGTCGAAGGTCTCCAGGAACACGGGGATGCCGCACCTGCCCGCCTCCTCCGCCACCGCCCTGAGGGTCTTCTTAAGCGCTTCAACGCCCCGGGGCCTCTGGTCCTCGGGCAAATTGGGGCCCGAGCAGAGGCCCACTGCCTTGTAGCCCCTGCTGCACGCGCTGCGTGTTAGCTCCACGAACCTCTCCTCCGCCCTTCTCCTCTCCTCCTCGTTGGGCGAGCTGGGGTCCAGGCCCCTGACGAGGGTCTCGGGCTGGAGGCCGAGGGAGTATTCCTTGGGGTAGCTCCTGAGCTTGGCCCACTCGGCGTCGCCCACGGGGGGGAGCTCGAGGAGCTCGAAGAAGGGGTCCTCGGCGAGCCACCTTAGGGCGTCGCCTGCGCCTTCGTCGCTTTTGAGGAGCTTGGGGTAGGCCATGAATGCGACGATGCCGATCTTGTAGGGGAACTTTACGGGGGCATGGGTTCCCTTGACGGGGTAAGTGGCGTAGAAGACCATATTTACACCACCTGGTGGGGGGATTGTTTCAACCACCATTACTATTTGGTGGTTTATAAACGATAATGGTATCCTAACTGCGGTAAAAGCTTAACTAACCACCGGCGCACCATATGTTATTGATACGGGGCATGGACAGGGGTGTGTATGTTATGGAGCTCCGTCCCCTGAGCGAGAGGTGGGGCAAGCCCGTTCTCAACAAGTTCGGCGAGAAGATATACCTCGACCAAATGACGGGCAAGGAACTGGAGGAGAGGGTGCAGAAGAACGACATCGTCTTCCTCCCCGCCGCGACCACGGAGAACCACGGGCCCTTCGCGCCCCTGGGCGAGGACATCTTCATAGGGGTAAGCATCGCGGAGAGGGTCGCGTACGAGACCGGCGCCACCGTGGCGCCCCCCATCATGTACGGGAGCCACCCCAGCCACCACTATGGGATGAGGGGCACCATCCCCGTGAGGGCAACCACCTTCATAGAGTACGTGGCGGACGTGATCAAGTGGCTAAGCAACGCAGGGTTCAAGAAGATAATAGTCTGGAACAGCCATGGCCAGGAGTACGTGCTCCCCATCTCGAAGGACCTCGCAATAGTCGACCGGGGCGTCCACGCCCTGGTGATGGTCACCAGCTGGTGGAGCTGGGTCCAGGACCTCCTACGCAAGGCTGGCACGGGGGAGAAGATTAACAGCGTGACCCTCAAGACCCCCTTCATACACGCTGATGAGGTAGAGACGAGCGTGACCTGGTACGTGGTCCCCGACCTCATCGACGAGGAGACCCTCAAGAAGGAGGGCAAGTGGGGCGTCTACAGGGTCGTCCCAGGAAAGTGGGTCAACAGCGCGGGCAACGTGTTCCCCGACAAGCCCTTCAACTGGTACGACGTGAGCCACGCCCCCGAGTTCTACTACTACTCCAAGGGCATGGTCGGATGGCCCGAGCTAGCCGACCCCCACAAGGGCGAGGTCATCGTAAAGGCCGTCATAGAGAGGGTCGTCGAGTTCGTGGAGTGGCTCAAGAAGACCTACCCGCCAGGCGTGGTGCCAAGGACCTGGATAAACGACGAGGACCTCTACTACAACAAGCCCACCAAGCACGCCGAGCCCTTCGAGAGGGTAGAGAACCCGCCCGAGGAATGAGGGGATGGACCCCCGCCGCATAGCCGCGGTCCACGCAGTGGTTCCCCCGGGGACCCGGCTCCCCCTGGGGGTTTT
>JALWDA010000231.1 GCA_027014955.1 Desulfurococcales archaeon
GGAAGGGCTTCTCCAGGGGGATGGTGGATAGCTGGGCCAGCTCGTAGCTCTTGGCCTTCAGGTACTCCTCCTCGCCCAGGTCCTCCCAGCCGTCCTTGCTCAGGACCTTCCCGTAGTAAATGTCCTCGGCCTCGTAGTAGGCCTGGTAGTAGGAGGGTATCTGGGACATGTCTATAACAATCTTCCTCCGGGGAGGCGTCGAGTAGTAGAGGTACCGGAGGACCTCTGGGTGAGCTACCTCGTACCAGTCCCTCGGGGTAACGCCGCGGAAGTCGCTGCTTGACATGTCCATCTCCCTCCCCTCAACGCGGAGGCTCACCCACTCGTACCAGGTCCCCATGGGGGGCCTGTGGTTGAAGACCTTCTCGCTCAGCTCCACGCAGCTGTCCCTGCTGCCCCCTGGCGCGGCGTGGTCCTTGCCGTAGGGCTCGAAGGTGATGTCCAGGGCCTTCCAGACACCCGCCCACTCGAGCCTCCAGTTTAGCTTCCCCTCGGAGAGGCTGGTCCTGCCCCTGTGGCCGCAGGCCCTGCAGACGTACTCCGCCTCATCGCCCTCCACCCTCAGGGTCCTCGTGCGGTCGATCCGCCCACATTTGCCGCATATGGGCTCGAAGGGGACCCAGTCCTTGGGGTAGGGGTTGCGCCCCCTGTACTTGTTAATGATGCTCCTGACCAGCTCCCGCTTCTCAATGCTCTCTTTTACAATCGGTCCTAGCTCTTTCTTGTACAGGCCCGTCGTGTCGACGACCCTTATGCGCCCGTCTGTGAAGCGGTCCAGGTAGCCTCCGAAGTCCTCCCAGTAGTGCTCCACCCAGTTAGAATGGCACCCCCGGGGGTCGGGGACCCTTATCAGGGGCCACCCAACATACCTCTCCCCCTCACCGTTGGGGAACTGGGCCTGCTGGGGCTTCTTGCCCTTCCAGGCGTCCTGCGTGTAGAGGACGATCATCTGCTCCACGGGATAGCCGCGTGACTGGAGTATCCTCCTGACACCCTCTCCTATGAGGACCTCGCCCCGGAGCCTGCCTATGTGCTGGAGCCCCGAGACGCTCAGGCCACCGTTTATGATTATCTTCTTAGACCTGTCACGGCCCACGTACTCTTCTAGCTGGTCTGCAAGCTCCTCTATCCAGTGCCTGGGCCTGGCCATGGGTTCCCCTCCCTTTCCCTTAATCGCTGGCGGGGGGTCAACGTTTGATTGACGGCCTATTACTGCTAATATAGATAGCCTGTTAGTCTCCCACTGTTTTTCTCCCAAACGGCAGTTAACCGGGGAGTTAACTCAAAGACTTCAGTCCACCCTCCACAGGGGGCGTCCAAGGCGTAGGTTAATAAGTCCAAGCAATAGATATTCCACGCCAGAGGTTCTGGGAGGTCGCGGATAATGTCTGAGGTCAAGGTCGAGTACAGGCTCCTTGGAAGCACGGGGGAGCGCGTAAGCGCCATAGGCTTGGGCGCCTGGCAGTTCAGCGACGCCTGGGGCGTCTTGGAGTACCAGAGGGCGAAGGAGATAATAGACGAGGCCCTGAGGCTTGGAATCAACCTGATAGACACCGCCATAGTCTACGGGAGGGGGATGAGCGAGAAGTTCGTGGGACAGGCCCTCCAGGAGCTGAGGGCCCGGGAACAGGTCTTCATAGCCACTAAGATACCCGGGGAGATGCTCGCTGAGCACGACGTGTACAAGGCCGTTGAGATGAGCCTGAGGAGGCTCCAGACCGACCACATCGACCTCATGCAGGTCCACTGGCCCCCCTCGTGGAACAACATACCCACCTGTGAGTACATGAGGGCCCTGGAGAGACTCGTTATACTAGGGAAGATAGACTACATAGGCGTCAGCAACTTCGGACCCGCTCTCCTAGAGGAGGCCCAGGCCTGCCTCGGGAGGGAGGAGATAGTCAGCAACCAGGTCAGGTACAACATAGTCGACAGGGAGGCCGAGAAGGAGATAATACCCTACGCCCTCGCCAACGGTATGAGCATACTCGCCTGGAGCCCCCTAGCAAAGGGCGCCGTTACGGGCAAGTACAGCCTCGACAACCTCCCCAAATTCGAGGACGTACGAGCCAACGACCCCCTCTTCCTCCCCGAGAACTTCAGCCAGCTCACACCCCTGCTGGAGAAGCTCAGGGAGATAGCCGAGCGCAGGCAGAAGACCATGAGCCAGGTGGCCCTCAACTGGCTCCTGGCCAGCTACGACAACGTCATACCCATACCCGGGGCCAAGAAGAGGGAACATGTTACCGACAACGCGGGGGCGATGGGCTGGAGGCTCAGCTTCGAGGAATGGAGAGAGCTGGAGGCCCTCTCGAGAAAGATAGTGGTATACCGCAGCCTCCTCATACAGTAACCCTCCACCCTCCAACAGCCCCCACCACGCATCGGGGGGCCACAGGGCATGCAGGGCCAAGAGACCGCTGCAGTGGTGGGGGCGGGTTTTTCCGGCCTCTCAACCGCAAGGTTCTTGGCATCCAAGGGGTGCCCGACCAGCCTTCTCGAGGAGCATGGCAGGGTGGGCTTCCCCAAGCACTGTACTGGCATAGTCTCCCAAGACACCCTGGAGGCGATAGGGGAGCCGGCCATCCGCTGCTACCTCCACCGGTACGACGCCATAGTGGTGGAGGGGAGCAGGGGGAACAGCTTTACTGTAGAGAAGAGGGGCATAGCCCACATACTAGACAGGGTCTGCCTAGAGGAGGAGCTCCTCAGGGAAGCCCACACCCAGGGAGCCGACTACAGGCCCCACACCCGCGTGGAATCGGTAGATGATAGGGGAGACCGCGTCAGGCTGGGCTATAGGGGGAAAATGGGGCAGGGCCTGCAGGAGTACAGTTACGTGGTCCTCGCGACAGGCTCCCGGTCACCCGCCATACACCCCCTCCTCGCCCAAAAGCGACCCCCCACCATACCCGGGGTGAACCACGTAGTCCAAGGCGAGCACGGGCAGGACCCCCACACCATAAGGGTCATATTCGACCACAGCCTCGCCCCCGGGTTCTTCGCATGGCTGGTCCCCCTCTCCCCCGACACGATGATAGCGGGCCTCGCCTCCAGCACCCCGGGGGGGCTTAGGAGGGGGCTAAGACGGCTCCTGGAAGAAAAACTCCCCCCAGGCATAAGCCTCATGGAGGCCTACGGGGGCCCCGTGAACAGGGGTCCCCCACTAAGCATCCTCGCGGCGAAAAGGGTCCTCCTAACAGGGGACGCGGGGGTCCTGGTAAAGCCCGTGACCGGAGGGGGCCTCTACCCCGTGGCGCACATAACCAACCCCAAGGGGGAGGAGAAGGGGGAGGGATGCGCCGGGGCCTTCGCCCTCCTGAGGAAACGTACCCTTAGAATGGCGGCTAGGCTGAGACTACACTACAGGGTGGCCCGCCTCCTCCACGAGCCCCGCAACCAGGGCCTGATAGACAGGGCCATCGAGGAGGCGGCAAAGGCAAGGCTGGGGGAGGTCATTGGCCAGAGGATGGGGTTTGACGACCACCACCTGCTCGCGAGGACTGTGATGGCACGCCCCCTCCTTGCCCTAAAGCTTGCAATTATAGCAGGCCCCCGCGCGCTCAGCCTCCTTGTAGGATGAAACATAGGGATAACAAAGTAAAGCTAAATGAAGATAAAGAATAGAGTAATAGTGATATTGTTCAGGTTAAATAGGATTCATAATTCTATGCAAGGCGCACAGATTTAATGATAACAGGGGGTGCGGATGCATGGAACAAGTTAGGGCCAGCCCTGATAGGGTGATGGTGCCCCAGCAAGGCGACTTTGTGGAGGCTATGCACCTCAGTAGGATAAGGATGCTGCATTCTTTAGAGGAGCTGGTTCAGGCGCTAAAAATCATAGATAAAGAAGAGGGGCTCCTGCGTAATGCGGCGGGGAAGGTCTTCCTCTCATGGAAGAACCTCGTGGGCGTGCTTCTGGGGCTTAGTGCAGAGGGTATCGACAAGAGCCTATCGGCAAAGGGTGGCGAGCAACGGGCTTATTTCTGGAAGAACCTGTTACCCTACGTTCCCACTGGTAGGCTCTGGAAAATGGTGGAGGAACTGCTCGAGGGAACCCGGTGGTCGGGCAAGGGGCTGAGGCATGCCAACAGGGTGGCCCTTGCGCTTCACCAGTTCGAGTACAATGGCCCGAGTACTGACCCTGAGGTCAGCATTTACCCCGACAACGCGACGGCGTACCGTGACATCCTGTGGCTCGCTGGGTACATCCTAGAACTTGTTGAAATGCACGTGAAGCCCGAGATGCAGGAGAGGGGCCTCTGGGCCCCGGAGCATGAGGAGCTTCTCCGCAGGGCCAAGGTTCTGCTCAGGGATATTGTCGGCAGAGGCTAGAAGAAGGCAGGGGGCCTGCGTGTAGTGTTTCGCCTGCGAAAGCATTTGGGTTTCCCCCGCCTGACCGATCCACCCTCATCTTCATCCACCGCCCGGGTGTCTCAGTGGACGTGAGACCGGCGGGGGCGTGTAATACTATTGTCTTGTACCCTTATGAGCCTTGCACCCGGGTGGCCTTCTCGATTATCTGCCTTGCCAGCCGGAGGGACACCATGGCCTCGTCCAGGGGGACGGGCACGGGCTCGCCCACAAGTGCTGCCTCCAGGAAGGCCCTGTCCTCGAGGAGGAGGGGCTCCCTCCACTCCTGGGTGCTCTCGCTCTGCCAGCGGGGCCTGTGGAGGGAGACTTTCTGCCTCATGAAGTCGACCTGGAGGACGGCCTTGTCACCCGTGAGTATCCAGCGGCGCTCCTTATAGGCTGTGACCCTGTTGACCTCGATGGTGGCCCTGAAGCCCCCTGCCTCCAGCATCGCCACTGCTAGATCCTCGGCGTTCTCGGAGTAAACCCTCCTCACGTACGCGTCGAGGACGCGTGGCTCAGCTTGGGTCATGTTGTAGAGCAGGTCGAGCTCGTGAGTGGCCAGGTCGAGGGTCACGCCCACGTCCATGACCCGGGTGGTGAAGGGGCCGACACGGCGGGCGTAGAGGGTGAGGAGCCTGCCCAGGCTCCCCGAGGACACCTCTTCGAGGGCGAGCCTGTAGGCGGGGTTGAACCTCTCAATGTACCCCACCATGATGTCCCCGCTCCTGCTCCTCCACCTCTCCGCGAAGGCCTCTGCCTTGTCAAAGTCGCTGTCTAGGGGCTTCTCTATCAGGAGCCTCTCCACACCCGCCTCGAGCAGTTTTTCCGCCACGTCTATGTGGGTGCGGGTGGGGGTGGCCACAATTGCCACGCTGGGCCGGGTCCCGGCCAGTGCCCTGTCGAGCTCCGTGTACCCCGGCACCCCGAAGGCGTTGGAGGCCCTCCTCGCCGCGTGGGGGTCCCGGTCCACGATGCCCGCGAGCTCAGTGTCTAGTTCCCGGGAAATCTCCCTGACCACCCTTGCGTGGGCCCGGCCCATGTAGCCTGCCCCGACCACGAGGACCCTAAGCCTCTCTGACAAGTTGCCCCATCCGCCACGCGGTTGTGGCGCGAAACATTATAGACTGCCCCGGTAATATATTCAAACCATCCCACCGGTCTCGGGGAGGCGCCTTGGAGGAGGATAAGGGGCTGGCAAAGACCCTAGTGCTCACGGATAACGAGAGGAGGGTTCTATCGAGCATCATAAACCTGGGGGGAACCGCCTGGGTGGAGGACCTCTCGAGCGCAACAGGGCTCCCCCAGTCCACGGTAATGAGCGTGCTCGAGCTCCTCAAGAGCAAGGGACTGGTGAAGGAGGAGAGCATCTACAGGGAGGAGTACCGGGCCACCCCGCAGGGCCTCAGGGCCCTGGGGGAGGGCTTTCCCGAGGAGAAGCTCATAAAGCTCCTCCTCCAGCACGATGGGGAGCTGGACGTCAGGAGGGCCCGAGAGCTCCTGGGCGAAGAGGCCTCCATAGCCATAGGAGAGGCGCGCAAGAGGGGGGCAGTGGCGATACAGGGGGGTGTCATAAGGCTTCTCAAAGCCCCGCTGGAGGCCATTGGGGAGGAGAAGGAGCTCCTCCGAGCCATAAGCGAGGGGAGGGAACCCCCCCGGGGCAGGGAGGGC
>JALWDA010000232.1 GCA_027014955.1 Desulfurococcales archaeon
CCATAGGGGACTGGCCCATACTAAACGCTCTACTCAACGCCGCGGCAGGGGCGACCTGGGTGTGCTTCCACCACGGCGGGGGAGTGGGCATCGGGTACAGTATACACGCTGGCCTCGGCCTCGTGCTCGACGGTAGTGAGGAGTCCGAGAAGAGGGCGGAGAGGGTGCTGACAGCCGACCCCGGTATTGGTGTCGTGAGGCACGCGGACGCGGGATACGAGGAGTCCCGCAGGATAATATGTGAGAAGGGTATATGGAGCCCCAGCATACAGTGCTAGCATCCCCCATAAAGGCCCACATCTTTTCCCCCGGAACAACACCTGCCTCTCTCCCCGTAGGTCGGTGAATGCACCTTCCAGGTAGGGGGAGAGCCACCGGTTCCCCCGCGTATATCCTGGCAGTGCAGTGTCAATGGTTCTTCAATGGCTCCCCGGGTGGGCGAAAGGGTATATCCGAGACCCAACCATAGTAATCTCGATGACCTAACAGGGTGTATCACATGGGTGAGGAAGAGCCTCGCAAGATTGTCATAGAGCAGGGGAGCCCCCGGGGATTCTCAGGTACCCTGTCCATAGGCTCGAAGGAGGATGCTGAAGAGATAAGGGAGATACTCTCAGCGGTGTCGGATTTCCTCAAGGAGCTGAAGGACCCCATAGAGAAGCTGATTAACACCCTGCTCTCCCTCCTCGAGGGGGAGAAGGTGGGGAGGGACGTGGCCTCCTTCTACCAGAAGCTCAAGGAGGCGGGAGTCCCCGAGGATCTTGCAGTTGACATGACGAGGAGGTACTTCGAGGAGAGGGTGTCAACCCTCAACATCATAAAGAAGCTGGGAGAGTTCGCGGCTTCCTCCAAAGGCGGGTACTTCACCTGGGGGGAGCGCGAGAAGGAGTAGAGCAAACGCCCCGCGGGAGCTACTCCGAGACCGGGCGCAAAGGGTAGGAGGGTTTGAACCGGCTTGAGGAGAGGCTTGAGAAGATAGAGAGGCTACTGGAACTCCTCCTAGCCCGCCTGGAGAAGCTGGAGGAGATGGCCAGCCTAACGGGGAGGGAGGCTGGCATAGCAGCGGAGCTGGCCCTCGCGTTCTCCCTGCCCGCCCAGAGGGCCATACAGCTGGCGAGGTCGCTGTCCCGGTTGACCAGCGTCGTGGAGGGGCCCCTGGAGGATGATGGTCTCTCGAAGGCCATCCTAGAGGCCCTGCTGGTTAACGGCCCCCTCACGCTGAGGGGGTTGGAGAGGGAGGTCCGGCGTATAAGGGGGAGCGCTACGAGGAGCCTTATAAGGAGGCGGTTGAGAGACTTGGAGGAGCTGGGCCTGGTCGTGGTTAAGAGGAGGGGTAACCGGATGGTGATTAGGATTGCCGAGGACCGTGAGGGTGGTGGCTTGGCTGAGGCTGGCGCTGGCGCTGGTGGTGCTCCTGACTAGGGTGGTTGGAATCTACATGCTCCTCAGGCTCAGGCTTTGGGCTTGGAGGCTCTCCCAGAGGAGGGTTTTTTCCAAGAAAGTCTCCCAACTGCCCCCGGGTCTCAGGGAGGAACTGGTGGAAAGGTACTCGGAGGAGCTGTCCCGTGTGAGGGTACCCGGCCTGCTCTCCCTTGCCGGGCTGGGTGGTGGAGAGTGGTTCAAGTTTGGCAGGCGGCGTTCCTAGGAGTATGGGGGTGAGAGGATTGAAGTCTCATGTGCTGGACGTTGTGGGACAGGTCCTCTCAAGGCTATCCGAGGTAGCCCGAATGGCTGTGCCGAGCGTGGGGAAGGTCAGCTTCACCTGGTCCCGTAGGCTGGCGGGTGTCCTCGACGAGCTCGAGCTGGAGACAAGGATGTCCTCCCTGGACCTGCACCAGGTGGGGGAGCCCCTGATACGTGCATGGGGGCAGCATGACAGGAAGGGCTACATAAGGTTCGAGGCGGAGGAGAGGCAGGGACGGTGGGTGGGGTTCCTCACCTCGACCCGGGCGGGTTTCGAGGCCGAGCTGGCCTTCCGGTCCCTCAGCGTGGATTCCAGGGTGAGCAGGCTTAGGATAACCGCCCCCAAGCAACTCGAGCGACTCAGGCTAAGGGCCGACACCAGCAGCGTGGGCCTCAACGCCGCCGTGCCGGAGAGGGTTGACATCTCCTTGGAGATAAGCAGCCTATCAGCCTGCTTTGTGCCAGCAGGGGGCTCCAAGGCTCTGCTAATATCGCTGGTATCCAACGCTAGCAACGTGGTGATTAACGTGGACTGGCCCGGGCCCATCGAGGTGGTTGACGAGCTGGTCAAGGAGAGCTCGGTGCTCACGCTCAACGTCGGGGGACGCGCGTCTGGGGAGAAGCCCCTGAAGCTGGTTGTCGAGGGGAGGGCCAAGGCCTCCCGCGTCACTGTCAGGAGGGACGGGTGCCATCAACGTGGTGGGGGAGTATGACGTTGGGCCCCGGTTCGCCTTCTATGCGCTTGACCGCTACGTAGGCTTTCTCCACCCTGTAGCCTCGGGGCAGGAGCCTGGAGGCCTTCGAGAGCAGCTTCCTAGTGATTCTCTCTACGTCTCCTACCGTGTAGGAGCCCCACTTGGCCTCAGCTACTATCGCTCTTCTCCCCTGGGGGTCCAGGAGGGCGACGTCTATCTCCTCCCCCCTGTGCACTAGTCTGCCGGCTTGGGTGTAGCCCTCTCTGGAGTGCTTCTTGAGGAGATGCCCCGCAACGAGGCGCTCCCACTCGCCTGCTACCAGATGGGGCAGGCGCTCCATCGCCCCTGCGTAGGCGGCCTCTGCTCTGCCGAGTTCTATGAGCTCCTGGAAGGGATCCACGAGGTACGCCCAGGTCCTGAGCAGGGGGTCTCTTATGTAGAGGGTGCCCTTCTTTCGGAACAGGGGAACCTCCCTCCCAACATACCCGAGGGCCTCCAGCGTTGACAGGTAGCTGGAGAGGTGGGGGAGGGGGATCCCCGTGGCCTGTGATATGCGTGCGGGGGTGGTGTGGCCCTGTGCGATCGCCCTGAGTATGGTGGAGTACACCGTGGGTTCCCTGAACTCCTCCCTGAGGAGGAGCTCCGCCTCGTGCCTCAGGGGAGCGTGGGGTGGGAGAAAGAGGTCCCTGAAGGCCTCCCTGTGGTCACTGTAGCCCTGGGCGAGGCACAGGTAGTGGGGTATGCCTCCGAGGAGCGCGTAGGTGGCTATCCTCTCCTCGGGCGCCATGCGGGGCAGGAGGGGGCGGGCCCGCTTTGGTGGGAGTGGGGCTAGCCTGAGCCTTGCAAGGGAGCGAGCGTAGAGGGGGCTCCCACCCCCCACGACTTGGCGCTCCATGACGCCCACAAGGCTACCTGTGAGTACTATTAGGGAGCGTGTTTGGGGGAGAAGGTGATCCACTACCTCCTGCATCTCGCTTACCACGCGGGGCTCGGCACGGGCCCAGTAGGTGAACTCGTCTATAACCAGGAGCACCTCCCGGCCCCGTAGGGCTAGGGCCAGCAGGTCCTGCAGGCCGGGAACGCGTGTCCTCGCAAGGGCGGGCTGGTCCAGGGCCTCGGCCAGCCTCCCTGCAAGCCGGGCTAGGTTATACTCGTGGCTGGCCAAGTGGGCCATATAGTATACTGTTGGGGTTCCGCTGGGTAGGCTGTCCATCCACTCCCGCAGCAGCCTCGTCTTGCCTATCCTCCTCCTACCGTACACGATCGCCAAGCCTGGCCGGGAGGCCCATGCCTGGTCCAGTGCCTCCAGCTCCTCCTCCCTGTCCACGAACCTGCATTTCAAAAACTTACACCCAGATTATAATAAAGAGCATGTAACTTATAAAAAGAGACAGCCTACCTAAGCCTAAGCGACCGCCCGCTCCTCCGTGGCTTCTCCCCCTTCTTCTTCCCAAGAGCCCCCGTGAGGAGCCCGTGGACGAGGTTGGCGAACTGCATTGTACTACACTCTCCCCCGAGGTCGGGCGTCCTGCACCCGCTCCTCAGGACCGCGAGGACAGCCGCCTCGAGGGCCCGGCCAGCCCGGGCTATCCTCTCATCCCCTCTCCTCTGGCCCAGGTACTGCATCATGAGGGAGGCGGACAGCAGCATGCTACTAGGGTTGGCTATGCCCCTCCCAGCTATGTCAGGGGCGCTTCCATGCACGGGCTCGAAGACCATGTGCCTCACGCCAATCATAGCACTCCCCGCAAGCCCCAGGCTCCCCACAAGGCCCGCCGCCACGTCGCTGAGGATATCACCAGCAGCGCTCTGGGCGAGGGCCACGCGTATGCGGGCCGGCTCCTTGACCATCACGTACGCCGCGGTGTCTACTAACATGTCCTCGTGCTCAACACCCATGCCCTCGAGGGTCTCGCGGGCCACCCTCAGCCACAGGCCGTCGGCCTTCCTAACAACGGTGCTCTTGTGAAGAATGGTGACCCGGGCCTCCCTCATCCTCGCCGCCTCCCCTGCCAGGGACGCGGCCTCCCGGGTCCCCTCGACGGTAACTATCTTAAGGGCGAAGGCCCCGCCGGGGAACTCTGCCTCCACTCCCGAGTAGACGTCCTCGAGGAGCTCTCTTACAAGCACAAGGTCCAGGCCCTCCACGGGGCTTATGCCGGGGATGCTCTTGAAGGGCCTTATGCTGACCCTGAGCCCCAGCTCTCTCCGGAGTTCCAGGTTAAGGCTCTTGAAACCCCCCTCCTTGGGGGTCTCCAGGGGTCCCTTGAGCACAGCATCGGCCTCCATGAGCTTCTCAAGCCAGCCCTCCTCGGCCCTCTTCCCCGTCCTGCGGTAGTACTCCAGCCCCGCCTCGACGTCAACGAACTCGAAAGCCCCGGGGAAGGCACCCAGTAGAACGCTTACCGTGGCGCCCACTATCTCGGGCCCTATCCCATCGCCCCTTATAACGGCGATTGTGTAGACCAACACACGGCACCCTCTACAGCCAGAACACCTTGGGGTACAAGGCTTTGATTCACCCATGTGTGCAGTCGCCCTAAAAATAGTCTCCACACGCCCGAGGGCAGGGGAAGCCGCGGATTTCTGGAAAAAGTGTGCCGAGACAGCTCAGGAGGCAAGCCCCGTGGAGCGGGCTCAAGCTGACCTCCAGGGCAGGCTCCCATGCCTCTTAACGTACTCCACTATTCCCCCCGCTTCCACAATCCTCCTCAGCAGGGGGTCGAGGGGCTCCGTATGGAACCTGAGTCCCTTGCCAGGGAGCTCTACCACGCCCTCCGCTGCATCGACTGCAATAGCGTCGCCATCACCCACGGCCTGCCTTGCCTCAGGAGGGATGGTGAGCACGGGGAGGCCTATGTTTATGGCATTCCTGTAGAAAATCCTCGCGAAGCTCAGGGCAAGCACCGCCCTCACGCCGGAGAGCTTTAGGGCCCAGGCGGCATGCTCCCGGCTGCTCCCGTAACCGAAGTTCTCCCCAGCAACCAGTATGGTCCCGGGCTTCACGCGCTGGGGCATGTCCTCGGAGACGCCCACCAGGACGAACCGGGCCATCTCCTCAAGGGTGGTCACCTGGTACTTGAGCCTGCTTGGGAGAATATGGTCCGTGCTGATATTGTCACCAAGGACGAGCGCCCTTCCCTCTATCCTCATAGATACCCCCTCGGGTCAACTATCCTTCCCTCAACCGCCGCAGCCGCGGCCGTGAGCGGGGAAGCCAGATAGACCCTGGAAGTAGGGTCGCCGCTCCTCCCCGGCATGTTCCGGTTGGAAGTGAACACTGCGACCTCCTCCGGGCCAAGCAGGCCATAGTGGCCCCCGATACAGGGCCCGCAACTAGGAGCCCCCACAACACAGCCCGCCTCTACAAGTTGCTGTATTATGCCCATGCGCCCTGCCTCTAGGAAAACGTGGCGGGACCCCGGTATTACTATGCACCGAGTGCCCTCCCTGACTCTCCTCCCCCTGAGGACCCGAGCAGCAGCGATCATGTCCTCCAGCCTCCCGTTAACACAGGTCCCTATGAAGACCTGGTCCACCTCGGTCCCCTCCACCTCCGCAATGTGCTTCACGTTGTTGGGCAGGGGGGGAGCGGCAACCAAGGGCTCCATTCGGTCGAGCTCAATGGGCAGAACATCCCTGTAG
>JALWDA010000233.1 GCA_027014955.1 Desulfurococcales archaeon
TCGTGTAGCTGCTGGGGTCTATGGGGAACATGTACCCGTGGGGGGCCAGGGCGTCGTTGAGCTCCCCCAGCCTCACCCCCGGCTGGGCCACCGCTATTGAGTCGGGGATGCTTATCTCGAGGATGCGGTTCATCCTCTCCATGCTTAGAATAATCCCCGGCTCCAGGGGGACACTCGAGCCCACAAGGCTACTGCTGCTACCGATGGGGTATATCGGGACTCCACGCCTGTAAGCATACCTGACAATGGCGGAGACCTCCTCGGGGGTCTCGGGCAACGCGAGGAGGCCCGGCACCCCCTCGTAGGCACTGGCATCCCTGAGGTAGAGGCCCACTATGAGGGGATCTGTGAGTACCTTGCCCTCTCCCAGGAGGCTCCTGAGGTCCCCTGCTAGGCTCTCCACCTGTGCCACGTCCTCACCCTTCGTAGCGGGGGATGATTATTCTTGATGTGGTGGGGTTACCTAATATCTTATTCCCAAAAACACTCTCTACACAACCCCGCTCAAGAGCGTGACTGCAAGTACATACTCGCTCTATACCCGTTTAAAAGGGTCGATGGCAAGGTTATCTAGTGCTCCGAAACCCTCAAACGCTAGAATCAAAATAAAGAACCACCAAGTCGGCCTCTAGGGTTATAAGGGTGTTCGAGAATGTTTATGTTTAAAAAACGGTGATTGCCCCCCGTTTAGGATTCTTGGCTTTTCTCTAATAGTGCCAATAGCCAAAGTTTCCCCTCGGGGGTTGGGTATCCCTCCAGGTCCTTACCATATTGTTCCTGTAGGGCCGTGATTAGCTGCTTGGAGAAGGCCTTGGTTGTGACGGGCGGGGTCTTCATGAGGCCCTTGTCGGCGAGGTACTCCACGAGGTCCAGGGCATCAATCCTGCCGTCCCCGTTGCCGTCCAGGTCCCTCGTGGCGGAGGTCGCGTTAATCCCGTTTATCAGCTTGTCCATCTCAATATGCTTCAACTGGGTGAAAACCTGAGCCGCATCCGCTGCGCCAGTACCCGCATCTGGGGTCACGTTCGCGGCTGTGCCTATGAAGAGGGCGATAACCGCGCCCAAGTCTTTGGAGGTCTCCATCCTCTTCTTGAGGCTCTCAACCGTCTGCATGGGGAGGGGAGGCGCCTGCTTGGTGGGCGCGGTTATCGCCACTTCTAACCGGGGTTGGCTAGTGAGGTTAGTCCTCAGCTCGAGCACGGTATTGTAAGTCGTATAGGCTCTGGGCCTATAGGTTATCTCAACCTCCACGCTCATACCAGGCGGGATAACCCTGGGTGTGGAGAGATTGGTGGCGAACACGTCCAAGTGGCTGCGGAACACAACATATGTGAGCTCCACTGCCTCGGCTCCCGTATTGACTATCGTTATTGTGAGGCTAGTCTCCTCACCCGGGGCCAAAGGAGGGAACATGACACTCTCAGGTGTCACGTACAGGGGTGGCGGGGTGGGGCCTGCCCCGCCTCCGCCTCCATCACCACCGGCTCCAGAACCCCCTCCTGTGATGATTCCTGGAAGGGGGGTACCACACATACTGAGTAGACCGGGGTCGGCTATGGGATGGTTGTCATATACCTCCCGCGGCGGGTTGTATGTCCTGTCCTCAGCTAGTTTTATGGGGTTGTCTGCTATACCGTTTCCATCACTGTCGGTGTTGTTGTGCCAGGAGTAGTAGTTGCCCAGCCTGGAGGTAAAGTCTTTGGAATCATACTTGTATGTGATGGGCGTAGGAGATATGAGGCTGGTGTTGGTTATGGTGTCACGTACTCTTCCCTGGTAGAAGGGCTCCGCCAGCGGGTCCATGAGGAACGCGTTCATGTAAATCGTTACGTTGCTCCCCCCGTACGACTGGCTGGCGTCCAGCGGTGAGTCCTTGAACACGTTGCAGGTTATGGTTAGGTTCTGGAGGTTGGGGGACAGGTAGATGGCCTTCTTGTCCTCCTCGAAGAGGTTTCTGGCGATGACGGCGTCCCTGACTCCCTGGTTGCCTATGCTTATACCGGTGCTCAGGTTCTTGAAGGCGTTGCTGCTCACGTTGACCAGTATGCTAGGGCTGCCCGATTCCTCCACGATGGCCACGCCCGTCCCGTCGCGGACGGGCTGGCCGTAGCGGTCGACCAGGTTGGCGGTGAAGTTGTTCCCACTAATCGTCGCGTTTGTTACGCCCCTCAGGTTAATGAACGTCGGGGACCGTGAGCCCCATTCCCGCGTGTATTCTGCTTTGAAGTGGTTGCCCTCGATCGTGACCCCGGTGATGTTGTTAAGGTACACGGCTGAAGCGGATCTGGGTTTAACTATGGTTATGTTGCTGTCCTTCACCACCACTCCCCGGGAGTCGCTCACGCGTAGCAGGTAGCTGTCGTTGAGCCTCGCGCTTACCTGCTTGAGCGTTATGCCGCTGGAGTCCTCGATGTCGAATACAACTGGCAACATATAGTTCTGGACGGTTCCCTCCTCTATCTCGGTGTCCATGACCCAGAAATCACTGGTGTTGAAGACGTTTACCCTCATGGCTCCCTCCTTTATGCGGAGCTTGTACAGGACAACGATGCTGGAGTTGAATATCCTCACCTCCCCCGAGTCCAAGGTTATGTTCGTGAGCACGATCTTTGACGACCCGCTTATTACTATGGGGAACTTCACCCAGCCTATCCTCGCCCGGGTCATGTTCATGTTCAACAGGACAATGCGCTCCATATCATGCCCACTGTTAACCAGAACCACCTGGCCGTGTTGGAATGTATCGCCCTGTATGAAAGATTCGCTACCAAGTTTGAGCTCATAGTAGGTCAGGTGGAACCCGTTAACCGTGTTGTCATCCACGGTTCCCCCGCTCCTCACGTCGTCCACCAGGAGGCCCCCGCCGTCCTGGAACCTGTTGAGAACCACGGTGTAGTCAGCGGAGCCTCCCCTTATCCACAGTATGTGCCCATTCATGAAGGTGTTGCCACGCACGGCGATGTTGTCGGAGCCCTCTATCCACACGTCGGCGTCAAGGTTCAGCCCGCTTATCGTTATGTGGTCGCAGCCGCTGAACCTTATGGCGAACCCCCTCAGCGTTACGGTGACGTTGCCTGTTGTCTCTATCACCATGTTGCTGAGGTTGTAGAAAATCCACTGCCCGTTGTACAGCTCCTGGCCGGGGCCTCCGCCGCTCAGCCTATGGGTGTAGGATCTCAGGTTTATGTCAAGGTCCTGTCTGAAGACGATGGAGTCACCGCTCTTGGCATGCTGTACCGCGTCGAGGAAGTCCCCGATGGTGTCCACATAGTATGTATCGGCATGTGCCTCCTCGGATGACAGTGGCATGATTATTGCCAGGAAGGCCACAACCAGAACAGCCAATGACACACGGTAGCCTAGCATACCTAAACTCCCCTAGCCTTTGATGGAAGAAGCTAGGGGAGTCTACCGCACACCGGGGGAAAAAGGTTGGGTTTGACGATTTCCGTCAAACCCTCCATGCTATGGACCCAGGCGGTATTCACTGCCTGAGAAGCTCCTTTCATACAAATCAACCCGAGCATAATGCGGTACACATGGCCGTTTTCGAAGCACTATGTGTACCAGGGTGCAACTGCCAGCCAGGCTGAATGGGGTCTGAGCCGGTATCCGAACAGCCCGCGTAACGTGCTGAAAGCCATGATGCTTTTATCTGTCTCTGAAGTAATCCCTTGTCGGACTCCCTGTATTTTTCACAGAAGAACCGACCATCACATGCGGCAGCGTGTATTTTGGGTTGCCCTACTTTAAATCACAAGGATGGGTACCCTGCATATTTGTTCTTCTGCGGGTTGGGGCTGCGCTCCTTTGTTTCCCGCAGGGGTGCCTAGCGTATTGTTTCAAACATTGGAGATACGTATGGCCTCATGCGGTTTAAGGCGTGTTGTATATGCGAGTGGTTTTTCTCCTCTATTGTTGCGAAAATATTGCAAAAAACACAAAACGCCTGTCGTGAGGTGACGGTAATGGCGGGGAGCATACCCCTCGTGGAGCCCTCGTGGCTTGAGGAGAACCTAGGGAAGCCCGGGGTCAAGGTGCTGGAGGTGGACTACGACCCCGACACAGCCTATAAGTTGGGCCACATACCAGGTGCCCGCTTGGTGGACTGGAAGAGGGACCTAAACAGGTACCCTGAGAGGGACATAGTTTCGAGGGAGGAGTTCGAGGCCCTCATGAGCAGGCTCGGCGTGGAGAACGGTGACCACGTGGTCCTCTACGGGGACTACAGCAACTGGTTCGCCGCCTTCGCCTACTGGGTCTTCAAGATGTACGGCCACGAGAAGGTCAGCCTCCTCAACGGGGGCCGGGACCGGTGGATAAGGGAGAGCAGGCCCTTCACCAAGGAAGAACCCCCCAAGCCAGAGCCCACCCAGTACAGGGCAAGGGACGTGGACCTCAGCCTAAGGGCATTCTTCCTAGACGTGCTCAAGAAGCTCCGCGACCCCAACGTGGTCCTCGTGGACGTTAGGAGCCCCGAGGAGTACAAGGGCCTCATAACCGCCCCTCCCGAGTACCCCAACGAGCAGACCCAGAGGGCCGGCCACATACCCGGGGCCGTGAACATCCCCTGGAAGCAGGCCGTCGCCGAGGACGGGAGCTTCAAGCCCGCCGAGGAGCTGAGGCGCCTCTACGAGTCCAAGGGCGTGACCCCTGACAAGGAGGTCATAGTTTACTGCCGCATCGGGGAGAGGGCGGCCCACACCTTCTTCGTCCTCAAGGAGATACTAGGCTACCCCAAGGTCAGGGTCTACGACGGCTCGTGGAGCGAGTGGGGCAACATGATCGGCGTCCCCATAGAGAAGGAGGAGCCCAAGAAAGAATAGCCCCAACAAAGCCCCCACGTGTCCGGACACAAGGTTTTTCCCCACAAGCCTCCCATCTACTAGGGGGAAGAGCACCCTCTTGTGAAACACAACTTGCCACCACACTATGAGGAGGGATGACAGCAGTGGAGACGGAGGCCTCCCAGCACTACCGCCTGATAGACTTCAGGAGGGTCGAGGACAAGTGTGCCGCGAGCAAGATAGAAGCCATACAGAGGTACATACTCAACCAGGTAAGGCCGGGAGAAAGGGTTGAGGTGATAGTGGCTAAGCCCGACACCTGGTACACCCTAACCCAGCTGGGCGACGCCCTGGGTTACCAAGTCCTGGAGAGCAGGCAGGAGGGCGGGGAGTACCGTATCCTTATTGAGAAGATAATCTAAGAGACCCACGCGCACAGGACCCATTCCGAGTGAAAATAAAATAGAACATGCGTCGTCCAGGAAAAAACACTCATGGTTAATAGTGTGCAAAAAACGTTAAACGGACTAGTCTTACTGAGTGCTCTCTATATGTAGGGCCAGTACCCACAGTTTTCCTTCTGGTGTGGGGTAGTTTTCTAGGTTTTGTCCGTAGAGTTTTTGTAGGGTTTTGAGGAGCTGCTGGGAGAAGGCCTTGCTGGTCTTGGGCGGCTTTTTCATGAGGCCCTGGCTGGAGAGGTAGTTCACCAGGTCCAGGGCATCCACCCTCCCATCGTCGTTAGCATCAAGGACCCGAGTATCGCTAGTTGTGTTTACACCCCCTATGAGCTTGCCCAGGTCCATTTGCTTGAGCTGCTGGAAAACCTTGTCCGCAGCAGCCATCATCCCTCCTCCCTCCATGCCTGCTGTGACATTCGATAAGCCTGAGAGGACCGTTACCAGCCCTCCTATCTTCTTGGCTGCCTCGGCCCTCTTGCCCAGGTTCTCGATGACCTGGGGCGGGAGTGGGGGCGCTTTCTTCTCTTGGGCGGACAGGCTTATCTCGAGCGTGGGCTGAGTGGTGAGGTTGGTTGTTATTGTGAGTATAGCGCTGTACGAGGTATAGGCTTTGGGCGTGTAGACTATCTCCACCACCACGCTACCCCAAGGCGGAATCACTAGAGGCGTCGAGAGGTTGGTGGTGAAAACACCCGCGTCCCCGCTCAGGCTCTCAGCAGTTAGCTCCACCGCTTCTCCTCCCGTGTTACTTATAGT
>JALWDA010000234.1 GCA_027014955.1 Desulfurococcales archaeon
TCTCAAACCAATCCTGACAACACATGTTAAATTCTTGCACGCATCGTTCTCGGTATTCACAATTTAGAAAAGGGTATAGGTTCAAAAACTTTGAACGGGTTCACGCAAGTTATGTAAAGTACTGAGACCATATGACGAGGAAGGGGCATACATTGAATAAAGAGAAAGATAGCCAGGTTGAGATAAGAGGGGTCTCGAGAATAGAGATTACGGCAATAAAGCATGCAACAGAAGACCCTGTTAAATTGGTCAAAGTTATAGAAAGAATAATTCCTCGTGAGCTTAGGGGAAAAATGGTTTTAGAAAAGCAGGAGTATTCAGGTCATCACGGGAATCCAATAACCTACTATAGGGTTGTATTTGAGGATAGTGACGCCGCCCGGGTGTTAGGGGAGATAATGGGGAAGATAGAGCCGACTTCGCTCTCTCTTCTAAGGGCAACTATTGAGCAGAGAATACAGGGCAATAACGTGCTGCACATTAGGCTTCATAAACAGTACTTGTTATCAGGCCGTTTCATACTCTGGGACGGTGACGAGTCCGTTAAAGTTACCATAAGGTTCAGAGACCGGCAGAGCCTTAGGAGGATGCTCAGCGATAAGGGGATTTCGCCTACACGATACTAAGACACCTGAGCGGTGCATATAATGTTCTGCGACCAACTGGTGGCTCCCAGGAGTAGGTTAGAAGCTTCTAGAATGGCTGACATATTGAGGAGGTCCGGTTACACATGTGTAGGAATAGAGATAACTCGGTTACCTGAGACAGTGCAGGCTTTTTTGGTCAAGGGTTTTAATGTGACTAAAGTACTAGTGTTAGAAGCTGCGTCGGAGAAAGAGTTTAGAAGGAAGCTCTCCAAAGCGAAGGAGAGAACGCCTGATGCCACGCTTGTTGGAAGGACGGTTAACATAGCCACATTCAGAGCCATGTCGAGAGACCCAAGGGTAAAAGTCGTGGAGGCAAACAGGCGTGTACTGAGCGTTATAGACAGGAACCAGCGAGCATTGCTAGAGGCAGGGCAATCGGTCATTGGAGTAAACCTTTCTGTCCTCCTCAGAAACCCACGCTCCTATGGTTGGTTCAAGACACTTATTGAGCGTATCTACAGGTATGACATACCATTCGCGCTCTACAGCAATGCCGTCTCCTGGAACGAGGTCTGGCACCCCTACCATATAAGGTCGCTGTTCCAAGAAATCGTGGATAATGGGAGATACGGCTTCCTAGGACTAAGGCCACCCCATCTGGATGCAGGCTAGGTGATACGCGATGAACATAGGCTCCGATAGTGGGCTGCTGTTAATAATGCTCCTGCTAATACTTGTATCCCTAGGATATTCTATCATTGTCTATCAACGCTCCAGAGAACTAGCTGAGAAGGTCAGGAGGCTCGAAGGACTGGTAGCGTCCGCGGTTGGTAGTGTGGAAACTCTTGCAAGCCTCAGCAAAAAGGCCAGAAACAGGGCTAGGAAAAGGTACATTGTATTCAGGCTTCTTTCACCAGAGCCCATAGGATACAGTGATGTTGAGAATGCTATCAAAGCCGCCATTAGGAAACTGTATGGTGACTACGGTCTGTCCCTATCTAGGATGTACCTGGCCATATATGAGCCAAGTACCGGTTATGGGGTTCTCAGAGTATCTCACTTGTGGAAGGATAGAGTAATAATAGCATTGTCTTTCGTAAGAAACGTTGAAGGCAAGCCAGCACTAATCATCCCCATACGAACAAGTGGCTCAATAAAAAGGGCTAGAGAGGTAATACTGGGAAAACGGGGAAGGAACTAGTGCTTACAAGCCCCTGTGGACATTGTCATGTTTAAAAATGTGTAGACTCATGTATTAGAAGGGGATGATGAGGCCGCTCCAAAGAACGAAGTTGGGAGAATCGACTGATGAGCGCCTCGCGACGAACTGACCTAATACACAACCATTAATTACCCTCGCACACGTTTTATTTACACCCGACTATCAGGAACAGAGGTTGTCCAGCATGGCGTTTTCACCCTCGGTAATGGGCTACGACCGGGCTTTGACTATATTCTCGCCGGATGGCAAGCTATACCAGGTTGAGTACGCCTTCCAGGCGGTCAGACAGGGATGGAGCACTCTTGGTATCAAGGTTAAAGAAGGAGTAGTGCTTGCTGCCGAGAAGACCCAGATAAAACCACTCATAGACATTGATACTATTGAAAAGGTAATGGCCATAGACACCCACATAGGGGTGACGTTCGCAGGCTTTGGTAGTGATGGGAGGGTCCTCATAGAGCATGCAAGGGTGCTCTCAGTCAGGCATAGGATGACTTTCGGAGAGCCCATACCAGTAGAGTTCCTCACTAAGAACATAAGTGACATAAAACAGGCGTACACGCAGCATGGCGGCGTAAGGCCCTTTGGCGTATCCCTGCTAATAGGAGGTGTTGACAGCAGCGGTCCACATCTATTCAAGACGGACCCTGCGGGCCAGTATTTTGGCTACTATGCTACGGCAATAGGGAGGGGAGAGCAGAAGATTGAAGAGATGCTTGAAAAAAGATACAAGGAAGACATGGACCTGGATGAGGCAATTCTACTAGCATTGGAGGTCATACGCGAAGTTAGTGAGGATAAGAAGCTCAACAGCAGGATGGTTGACATAGCTGTTATACCAGTAGAGACGGGTGAGTACAGGAAGCTAAAAGGAGAGGAGCTGGAATCCTACTTGAAGAAGCTTGATTAGTATATTATTATGCTTGTTCAAGCTTTTGCATATAACCATACCCCAACTTCAACTCTGGTATAATATTGTATAAAATAAACAAGTTTCTTGGTTAGATGTAGTTCCCTCCATTTGGCCTATAATTAAATACTATTGAGTTATTCAATACATAGACTAGAAATTCAGTAAATTTCTAGAGAACATAGTGTAATGACACCCTTGAGAGAAAAAGTCCTCAGAACCCAATGTTTTGAATGGTCATAATAATGGTTATACCCCTGGGCTGCCGATTCATTTATCAGGAAATGGCTGGTAGGACAGTCCAGGTTTCGTAATTTTAATTACATGGGGTGTGTCACTTGTCCGAGGGCAAGGACTATGTGATTGCTAGATATGAGGTAGGAGGTAAGAGGTTCGAGATACTAACTCATCCTCAACTGGTGTTCGAGTACAGGGAGACAGGC
Organism: Desulfurococcales archaeon; assembly: GCA_027014955.1. GTDB lineage: Archaea > Thermoproteota > Thermoprotei_A > Sulfolobales > Fervidicoccaceae > JALTXS01. The sequence continues at coordinate 3,163 of JALWDA010000234.1, forward strand.
AAACACGATATACGTGAAGTCATTATTGGTGACATTGTTTACAAGGATGCCCGGAAAGGACTTAAAGCTAGTCCCGAGGATATGAGGAAAGTCTTCGGAACTGAGGATGTTTACAGAATCGCGGATATTATAATTAAAAAAGGGGAACTTCAGCTTACGACTGAGCAGAGGAGGAGGATGTTGGAGGCCAAAAAGAACCTGATAATAAGCTTTCTCTCAAGAAACGCAATAGACCCTAAGACAAAGCTACCAATACCTCCTCAGAGGATAGAAAGGGCAATGGAGGAAGCTAGGGTTGGTATTGATCTCTATAAGCCTGTCGAGGAACAAGCCCTTATTATTGCCCGTGCAATAAACAGGATACTGCCAATAAAGCTTGCAAAGGCCCTAGTCAGGGTGGTTATACCACCCGCTTACTCGGGGAGGGTATACCAGCAGGGCCGCTCTTTGGGGGAGGTTAAGAACGCCTCCTGGAGAAACGACGGTTCCCTGATAATGGAGATAGAGATCCCTGCTGGTATGCAGAACGAGCTCATAGACAAGCTTAACAAAATGACTAGGGGGGAGGCCCAGGTAAACGTTGTGAGGGTAGAATGAAATGGCTGAAGACCAGCATGCTGCGGAGGGACAGCCTCGCATAATGGTAGGAGAAGGGGATGTTGTCCTCCCAGGCGATGTGTTAGCTATCGGTGATGTTGATTTTAACACGCCCTTTGCATACAAGGACGGTGACGTGATACGAGCGGCGGTGCCGGGAGTTGTTGAAATTAGGAAGATTGATAGGAATGGAAAGGCTGTTGAGAAAGTTCATCTTAAACCGTTTGACCTCACCTATATGCCGCGGCCAGGTCACATGGTCATTGGAATGGTAATTGACATAGGGACTACCTACTGGGTTGTGGATATTAATAGTCCTTACAATGCCCAGTTACCTGTGGGAGAGACTATCATGAAGCACACTGGAGGGTACGACACGCTGAGAAGGTACCTAGATGTGGGCGAATACATTCTGGCTGAGATACTCAGTTTCGACAGGAACAGAGATCCAATAATATCTGCTAAGGGTAAGAACTATGGCAAGATACTTGACGGTAAGGTGATAGAGGTCCGCCTATCACGGGTCCCGTGGATTGTCGGCAAAAAGAAGAGTATGGTAGAAGCGATAGAGAGGGAGACTGGCGCCAGGATTGTCATAGCGGACAATGCCAGGATATGGATAAAGGGTCCCGACAGGAGGTCGGAAGACTTGGTGGTCCTCGCGATAAAGAACATTGAGCAGACCAAAAGGGTGAAGCCCCCATCTGTAGAGGAGATAATTGATTATATTAGAAGAGTGAAGGAGGAGGTGTGAAAAATGGTTAAGAAGACTGATATACAGCTTTTTGACGAAGAGAAGGGAGTGCGCCATGATGGGAGAAGGCCCGAAGACATGCGTCCTGTGAGAATGGAGGTGGGTGTTCTCGACAATGCCCAGGGTTCAGCCCTGGTTGAGTTCGGGAAGACCAGGATACTGGCAGCCGTATATGGGCCCAGAGAGATACTACCCAAGCACATGACTCTGCCTGGCAGAGCTATACTTAGGATTAGATACCATATGGCTCCCTTCAGCACGACAGAGAGGAAGAACCCCGCCCCAAGTAGGAGGGAAATAGAGCTCTCAAAAGTAATCAGGGAAGCACTAGAGGCAAGTGTGTTCACGAGGCTCTACCCTAGGACTACTATAGACGTGTTCATAGAGGTGCTTCAAGCAGACGGTGGCACCCGCACCGCGGGTATAACCGCTGCCTCGCTGGCGTTAGCTGATGCTGGTATACCAATGAGGGACTTGATCGCGGGCGTGGCTGTTGGAAAGGTCGGTGGCAGGATAGTTGTGGATGTTGATGAGGTGGAGGACAGTATGGGAGAAGCGGATATGCCAGTAGCTATGATGCCTGGCCTAGGCAAGATAGTGCTCCTCCAGCTGAACGGGAGTCTTAGTAGGGACGAGTTTAAACAGGCAATGAGCATGGCCATTGACGCGATCAACAAGATATACGAGATGCAGAAGAGCGTCCTTAAAGAGAAGTTTACTGCATATAGTGAGGCTGGTAAAAATAAACAGCAACAACACTCATAGCAAGTTAAATACCTTGAACACCTAGTGGGTGATACCATGTCGTTAACTCCTTCGCAAATACCACTTGTCCCGAAAGTCAAGAAGGATACCATAATATCGCTGTTAGAGGAAGGAAAGCGTATTGATGGAAGGAAGCTTGACGAGGTTAGACCAATAAAGATAGAGCCGGGATACGTTGAGAAAGCGGACGGCTCTGCCCTTGTCCGTCTTGGTGAAACTGTGGTTCTTGCAGGAATCAAGATAGAGCTTGGGACGCCTTACCCTGACGCGCCTAACGAGGGCATTATGATGGTTAATGCGGAATTCGTGCAAGTGGCCTCTCCCTACTTCGAACCCGGTCCTCCCGATGAAAACGCGTTTGAACTCGCAAGGGTTATTGACCGTTCTTTCAGGGAGACGCATGCGATAAAGCTCGACGAGCTGGTTGTGGTGCCTGGTCAAAAAGTTCTAGTAATATGGGACGACATATATGTACTCAACCACGCTGGGAACCTAATAGACGCTGGTGCAATAGCTACCCTGGCGGCTCTTGCTACTACACGTGTGCCCTCAGTAGACAAAGATGCCGACCCTCCTACAATAAAGCGCTTCGAATACGAGAAGGAGCTGCCAATGGAGAAGATGGTCATAACGGCAACGATAGCTAAGATAGGGCAGCACATTGATGTAGACCACCATGATGAGGACGACAGCGTAGCG